>NZ_JBEYVX010000010.1:0-161502 GCF_040644195.1 Streptomyces sp. NPDC047014
CTGGCGCGACGGGCGGGCCTTCCTCGCCGGGGATGCCGCGCACCTGCTGGGCGCGCTCGGCACGCAGGGCGTGGAGGAGGGGCTGAGGGACGTGGCCGGGGCCGGGGTATGCGAGCCGGGGTGTTTCTACGGTTCAGGCGGCGAGGCCGAGGGCCGCCATCCGCTTGGTGTGCGCCTTGGTGATGCGGGTGAACATCTCGCCGACGGCCGCCAGGTCGAAACCGGCCGCCATCCCGTCGACGCCGCCGACGAGCATGGTGGAGAGCGCGTCGCGCTCGGCGACCACGCGCTGGGCCTGCGACAGGGCCTCGCCCATCAGGCGGCGCGCCCACAGCGCGAGCCGGCCGCCGCAGCGCGGGTCCGCCTCGATCGCGGCGCGCACCTTCTCGACGGCGAAGTTGCCGTGACCGGTGTCGTCGAGCACGCCGAGCACCAGGGCGCGGGTGTCGGTGTCCAGGTGGGAGGCGACCTCGCGGTAGAAGTCACTGGCGATGGAATCACCGACGTACGCCTTGACCAGGCCCTCCAGCCAGTCCGAGGGCGCGGTCTGGCGGTGGAAGTCGTCGACGCCCCGGGCGAAGGGCTCCATCGCGGCGGTGGGTTCGGCCTCGATCTTCGCGAGGCGGTCGCGCAGCCGCTCGAAATGGTGGAATTCGGCGGAGGCCATCGCGGCGAGCTCGGCCTTGTCGTCCAGGGTGGGCGCGAGCTTCGCGTCCTCCGCGAGGCGCTCGAAGGCCGCGAGCTCTCCGTACGCGAGCGCACCGAGCAGGTCCACGACGGCGGCCCGGTACTGCGGCGAGGCAGAGGCGGTCGCCCAGTCCTGGGAGGCGATCCCCGCGGCTTCGGCGGGGGTGCTGTCGTCGGCGGGCGAGGCGTTTTCTACGGTCGGCATGCACCGCACAATAGCCCGCCGAATAGGGCCACGAAGCACCTGCCCTGTCCAGCTAAACCCACCTCCCCGGTGAATTCACCCGACACACCTGCGCGATTCCGGGGTACAGTGGTAATGCGCCTGCCGGATACTCGGCGGGCCATCCGAATGAGGATGCCCGGTCGGTGGCCCGATCGGCTCCAACCGACCGCCCTCGGTGTGGTGCGTACGTCCATGCGTACCGCCTCCCACGAGGGGCCCCCTCAGCGGCAGAGCGCTTGAGCGAAGGCCAGTGGTCCCGCGCAGCTTCGTACGTCGTAAGTACTGCAAGCACGGCACGGTAGGACCCCCCTCGCCGCCTCGCGCCGCGTCTCACAGAAGAGGCAGCACCCTGACTACGTTCCGAGACCTCGGGATCTTTCCCGAGACCGCCGAAGCCCTTGAAGCCGTCGGCATCGTGTCCCCCTTCCCCATCCAGGAGATGACCCTTCCCGTCGCCCTCTCCGGCACGGACGTCATCGGCCAGGCCAAGACCGGTACCGGCAAGACGCTCGGTTTCGGCCTTCCCCTGCTGGAGCGGGTCGTCGTCCCCGCGGACGTCGAGGCGGGCCGTGCCACCCCCGGCCAGCTGACCGACGCCCCGCAGGCCCTCGTGGTGGTTCCGACCCGCGAGCTGTGCACCCAGGTCACCAACGACCTGCTGACCGCCGGCAAGGTCCGCAACGTCCGCGTCCTCGCCATATACGGCGGGCGCGCCTACGAGCCCCAGGTCGAGGCCCTGAACAAGGGCGTCGACGTGATCGTCGGCACCCCGGGCCGCCTGCTCGACCTGGCCGGCCAGAAGAAGCTCGACCTGTCGCACGTCAAGGCGCTCGTCCTGGACGAGGCCGACGAGATGCTCGACCTGGGCTTCCTGCCCGACGTCGAGAAGATCATGAACCTGCTGCCCGCGCGGCGTCAGACGATGCTGTTCTCGGCGACCATGCCGGGCGCGGTCATCGGCCTGGCCCGCCGCTACATGACGCAGCCGACGCACATCCGCGCCGTCTCCGAGGACGGCGAGGGCGCGACCGTCGCCAACATCACCCAGCACGTCTTCCGCGCGCACAACATGGACAAGCCGGAGCTGGTCTCCCGCATCCTCCAGGCCGAGGGCCGCGGACTGGCGATGATCTTCTGCCGTACCAAGCGCACGGCGGCCGACATCGCCGAGCAGCTGGAGAAGCGCGGCTTCGCCTCCGGCGCCGTCCACGGCGACCTGGGCCAGGGCGCGCGCGAGCAGGCCCTGCGCGCCTTCCGCAACGGCAAGGTCGACGTGCTGGTGTGCACCGACGTCGCCGCGCGCGGTATCGATGTCGAGGGTGTGACCCACGTCATCAACTACCAGACGCCGGAGGACGAGAAGACCTTCCTGCACCGCGTGGGCCGCACCGGCCGCGCGGGCAACAAGGGCACCGCCGTCACCCTGGTCGACTGGGACGACATCCCGCGCTGGCAGCTGATCAACAAGGCGCTGGAGCTGGACTTCCACGACCCGGCGGAGACGTACTCCACCTCCCCGCACCTGTTCGAGCAGCTGAACATCCCGGCCGGGACCAAGGGCATCCTGCCGCGTGCCGAGCGCACGCGGGCCGGCCTCAGGGCCGAGGAGCTGGAGGACCTGGGCGAGACCGGCGGCCGCGGTGGCCGGGGCGGCCGCTCCGGGCACGCCGCCGCCGTGGTGACCGAGGAGCGTCCGGCCCGGACCCGTACGCCGCGCCAGCGCCGCCGTACGCGTGGTGGCGCCGAGGTGGCCGAGGCGGGTGCCGCCGAGGTGGCCGCCACCGCGGTGGCCGAGGCCCCGGCCGTCGAGGCTCCGCAGGCGCCCGCCGCCGACGAGCCGCGCAAGCCGCGCCGCCGCCGTACCCGTGTGGCCGCCGTTCCGGCCCAGGCCGCGGTGACCCCGGTGGCCGAGGCTGCGGCCGCCGCGCCGGTGGCCGTGGTGGCCCCGGCCGCCGAGGAGGCCCCGGCCGCGCCGCGGCGGGCCCGGGTCCGCAAGCCCGTGCAGAGCGCTCCGGAGCCCGACTTCCAGATGGCGCCGCCGGTGGAGCCCGTCCGGGCCCGCCGTCCGCGCCGGATCGTGCCCGCCACGCCGGAGCCGGACTTCCAGATGGCCCCGCCGGTCGAGCCGGTCCGCGCCCGTCGCCCCCGTCAGGCCGCGGCCGCCCCGGTGACCCCGGTCGCCGAGGCCCCGGCCGTGGCGGAGGAGGCTCCGGCCAAGCCGAAGCGCACCCGTACGCGCAAGGCCGCGGAGGCCGCCCCGGCCGCCGAGGCCGTGGCCACCGCGGTGGCGGAGGAGGCTCCGGCCAAGCCGAAGCGCACCCGTACCCGCAAGGCCGTCGCGGCTCCCGCCGCCGAGGCTCCGGCCGTGGCCGAGGAGGCCCCGGCCAAGCCGAAGCGCACCCGGACCCGCAAGGTCGCGGCCGCGCCGGAGGCGTAGTACCGCAGGCCGACGGCCCCGCTCCCCTCTCCCGAGGGGGCGGGGCCGTCGCCGTTTCCGGGGCGGGTTCCCGGGCCGCGCCCCGCACGCGCCGGGGGCTACGGGCCGGTAACCTCTGGCCATGAGCAAGCCCCCTCGCCTGACCCTGCCGTCCGCCGCCCGCGCGTACACCCTGGCCACCGACCGCGGCCCCTTCGCGGTGCACGAGGCCGGGCAGCCGGTCCGCGGCACCGCCCTGCTGGTCCCCGGCTTCACCGGCAGCAAGGAGGACTTCATCGCCCTCCTGGAGCCCCTGGCCGCCGCCGGCTACCGGGTGGTCGCCGTCGACGGACGCGGGCAGTACGAGACGCCCGGCCCGCGCGAGGAGTCGGCGTACGGGCTGGAGGAGCTGGGGCGGGACGTGCTGGCGCAGGTCCGGGCGCTGGAGGCGGGCCCCGTGCACCTGGTGGGCCACTCGCTCGGCGGGCTGGTCTCGCGCGCGGCCGTGCTGCGCGACGCCTCCCCCTTCGCCTCGCTCACGCTGATGAGCAGCGGCCCCGCCGCCATCGCGGAGGAGCAGCAGGAGCGGACGAAGCTGCTGGTGGCCGCGCTGGAGGTGATGGGCGAGGACATGCCGGGCATCTGGGAGGCGATGCGCGCCCACGATCCGCAGGAGGCGGAGCGGGACTCCCCCGAGCTGACGCGGTTCCTGCGCGGGCGGTGGCTGGCGACGGTGCCGGAGCAGCTGATCGTCACGGGCCGGGCGCTGATCTGCGAGCCCGACCGGGTGGCGGAGCTGGCCCGGCTGGAGCTGCCGAAGCTGGTGCTGTCGGGGGCGGTGGACTACGCCTGGCCGGTGCCGCTGCTGGACGAGATGGCCCGGCGGCTGGGGGCGCGGCGGGTGGTGGTGCCGGGGACGGAGCACTCCCCGAACGCCGAGGACCCGGAGCGGACGGCGGCCGCGCTGGCCGCGTTCTGGGACTCCCCCGGAGCCGTGTAGTTAGTCAGTGAAAAAATTTCCTTAGCGTAGGGAATGATTGCGACCTACACTTCGTTGACACAGTGCAAGGAGAACACTGACGAAGGGAGAAGCCTGTGCGCTTCGAGATTCTGCGCCTGGACGACGTCGACGGGACCGCCGTGGACAGCACCGTCGTGGACGCGGCCTCCGTCAACCGGATCGTGCAGCAGGCCGCGTCGATCGGCCAGCGCATCCTGATCCGACCGGCCGAGAGTGCGTCCTGCTGACACTGAGCAGCGCCCCACGTTCAACGCCCCCGCACCGGAACCGGTGCGGGGGCGTCGTCGTACGGGCGGCGGCGCGGCGGGGGATCTCAGGCCCCCCGGACCACCTGGAGCACGCCGTTGATGATCTGCTGCACGGCGATGGCCGAGAGCATCATGCCGGCGAGCCGCGTCACGAGGACCACACCGCCGTCCTTGATGACCCTGATGATCACCAGCGAGTAGCGCATGGTGATCCACAGCACCACGTGCATGGCGATGATCGCCGCCCAGACGGAGATCTGCCCGACGGCCCCGTCGGCCTTCTGCACGGCGAGGATGACGGACACGATCGCACCGGGCCCGGCCAGCAGCGGCATGCCGAGCGGGACCAGCGCGACGTTCACGTCCTTGGTCTGCTGGGGCTCGTCGGTCTTGCCGGTGAGCAGGTCGAGCGCGATGAGCAGGAGCAGCAGACCACCGGCGATCATCAGCGCCGGGACGGACACGTGCAGGTAGTCCAGGATCTGCTGGCCGCAGATACCGAAGACCGCGATGACACCGAAGGCCACGCACACGGCCTGCCAGGCCATCCGGCGCTGCACCTTGACGGGGCGTCCGGAGGTCAGGGCGAGGAAGATCGGCGTGATCCCCGGGGGGTCCATAATCACAAAAAGGGTGAGAAAGAGGGATCCGAAGACGGCGAAGTCGAACACAGTGATGCCTTGCAGGAGAGAGGGGTGTCGCGAGAAAGGGAGCGGAGACGGGTGGAGCGGGCCGGGCAGGGGCCGGTCAGCGCGCGCTTCCGCCGGCGCCGGGCACGGGGAAGGCCCCCGTCGCGCGGCGCGTGATCTCGCCGTAGATCTCGGGGTCGGTGGTGTACTCCCCGAGGCGGCAGGTCTTGCGGCTGCCGTGGTAGTCGCTGGAGCCGGTGGTCAGCAGGCCGAGGTCCGCCGCCAGGCCGCGCAGGCGCGCGCGGGTCCCGGCGTCGTGGTCCATGTGGTCCACCTCGATGCCGTCCAGGCCCGCGGCCGCCAGCTCGGCTATCGCGGACTCCGGCACGCACCGGCCGCGCTTGACGGCGGCGGGGTGCGCGAGGACGGTGACGCCGCCGGCCGCCTTGACCAGGCGGACGGCGTCGAAGGGGTCGAGCTCGTGCTTCTCGGCGTACGCGCGGCCGCCGTCGGCGAGCCAGTCCGGCGTGAAGGCGTCCGAGACCGTGGGGACGACGCCGAGTTCGACGAGGGCGGTGGCGAGGTGCGGCCGCCCGACGGAGCCGTCCCCGGCGATCCGGGCGACCTGCTCCCAGGTGATGTCCACCCCGAGCTCCCGCAGCCGGCCGACCATGGCACGGGCCCGCGGGACCCGGTCGTCGCGTACGAGTTCCCGCTCGCGCGCCAGCTCCGGCTCCTCGGGGTCGAAGAGGTAGGCGAGCATGTGCACGCCCGTCCCGTCGAGCCGGCAGGACAGTTCGGCCCCGGTCACCAGCGTCAGCCCGGCCGGGAGCGCGGCCAGCGCCTCGGCGTGACCGCCCACGGTGTCGTGGTCGGTGAGGGCGACGACGTCCAGTCCGGCCGCGGCGGCCTCGCGCACGAGCCCGGCGGGGGTGTCCGTACCGTCGGAGGCCGTGGAGTGGGCGTGCAGGTCGATGCGCACAGCCGGCTCCAGGGGTCGTACGGACGGGGGACACCCCAGGATAACCGGGCGGAAGGACCCCCTCCCCCGACCTCTCGGACGGCTGACGGGCGGTGGCGGCTCAGGCCGGGCCGAGGATCCGCGGGCTCAGCGCCCCGCACGGCAGCAGCTCCACCTCGGCCCCCGCGTCGCGCAGGTCGGTCAGGACGAGCTCGTCGTACAGCAGCAGCCCCGACTGCTGCGGCCAGACGATGGCCCACAGCCACAGGCCGCGGGCCTCCCCGGCGAAGACGGCCCGGTCCTCGGGGCCGTCCTTGACATGCCAGAGCGGGGTCGGGCGGCCCGCCGCGACCACCTTGGCGTGCGGCGGGCCGGCCACGTCGATGGACGTGCCGGGGTCCGGTCCGTCGATGCCCGCGTAGCGCGCGCCGAGGCCGACGCCCAGTTCCTCCGCGATGAGCAGCAGTTCCCCGATGCCGCCGAGCGGGCCGGGGCCCGAGCAGGCGACGGCTGTGGCCCGGCCGCCGCTGCGGTCGTCACCCGCGGAGGCCACCCCCGTGAACAGCCAGCCCACCGGCAGCGGCCAGGGCATCCACACCGGGACCCGCGCCCGGTGGACGACCACGCCGAGGCCCTCCACGCTGGGCGGGATGACGGGCTGCAGGGGGTGGACGGTGCCGTGCACCGCGCACTGCCAGGAGTCGGAGAAGAGTCCGGGCGCCCTGACCCGGCCACCGCACTTCGGGCAACTTGGTTCACCCCTCATAGGAAGCCACGCTCCTCCCCGCCCGGCCGCCCGTCAAGGCATGGTCACCCGTCCGGGCTGTCAGTCCAGCGCGACGGCGCTCCGCAGCGGGTCGCGCAGATCCGTCCCGCGCGCGAGCCAGCGCTCCTGGAGGGCGCCCGCGCCGTGCACCCGCTTCCAGGCCGCCTCGTTCGCCGTCATCGGCAGCAGCGGCAGGAAGCGCACCGGGTCCATCGGCTCGTCCAGTTCCAGATCCTCCACCAGCCCGCCCGGTTCGGCCACGAGGACGGAGCTGAACGGGGCCCCCTCCCACAGCGGCTCGCCCACGTCCAGCGAGGCGCCGGGGGCCACGATCAGCCCCTCCACCTGCGGGGACGCGGCGAGCACGGCGAGCGGCCGGAGCAGTTTGCCGGTGTCCGCGAGCCCCGCCCGCACGGTGAGCAGGAGCTCGGCGCGGGGGCCGCGTACGGGGTCGGCGACCACGGCGGTCGGGTCGGTCATGGGGTGCGCGGACATGCCGAGGGTCGCGTACCGCACGAGGTCCGCCCCGGCGAAACGGAGTACTTCGATGCGGTCGGTGCCCAGGAAGGTGACGGCGGCGCGCGCGTCGGGTTCACCGAACGCGGTACGCAGCCGGGCTTCGACGAGGGCCAGAATTTCTGCCATGGAGCGAGCATAGAACTCGTATCAGGCGGGTAAAGGGCGGGTCTTGACCATCCGTCGGCTGATAGTGTTGACAGCTGTTCGGGGCCGCACGCAGAAGCGTTGTTTCGAGGCTCCGAGGACAGGACGTCCCCCACGGGGGACCGGCCGGAGGAGGTGGGGCTGCGATGGACCGAAGTCGATCGTGCAGTACCAATCGCTCTTCCGCTTCTCCGGCGGGCGTTTCCCGCCCTCTGTGATCTTCCGCGATCAGTAGAAGAGCGACGGCAGAACGTTGTCCTCCCGTCCTGTTCCCTCCCGCCCGACCGGGCCCGTCCGTCCGCGGTGGTGAGGGTCTCCCACCCGTGCGGTCAGGCCGTGCGTCGAAGGAGCCTGCCATGTCGATGATGCCCTACCTGCGTGCGGCCGTCCGTCCCTCGCTGCGCAAGTCCACCCCCGTCCAGCCCGGCTACGACGCCACCCGCGACCCCTCGGCCAGCAGCGCGGTGGTCGACTGCGCGGTCTACCGCGACGGCCGCCGGGTGCAGGGGCCCGCGTGCCTGACGCCCCGTGAGGCGATCCGCCGGGTCCGCGAGGACGGCGGCTTCGCCTGGATCGGGCTGCACGAGCCGACGGAGGCGGAGTTCGCGGGGATCGCGGCCACCTTCGGGCTGCACCCGCTGGCCGTGGAGGACGCGGTGCACGCGCACCAGCGGCCGAAGCTGGAGCGCTACGACGACACCCTCTTCACCGTCTTCAAGACCATCCACTACGTGGAGCACGCCGAACTGACCGCCACCAGCGAGGTGGTGGAGACCGGCGAGGTGATGTGTTTCACGGGCCCGGACTTCGTCATCACCGTCCGGCACGGCGGCCAGGGCTCCCTCAAGCGGCTGCGGCACCGCCTCCAGGACGACCCGGACCTGCTCGCCAAGGGCCCCTCCTCCGTCCTGCACTCCCTCGCGGACCACGTCGTCGACGGCTACATCGCGGTGGCCGCGGCGGTGCAGGACGACATCGACGAGGTGGAGAGCGACGTGTTCGCCGCCCCCGCCAAGGGCCGGGCGCGCGGCGGTGACGCGGGCCGCATCTACCAGCTCAAGCGCGAGGTGCTGGAGTTCAAGCGGGCGGTCGCCCCGCTGCTGCGCCCGATGGAGCTGCTGAGCGAGCGGCCCATGCGGCTGGTGGACCCGGACATCCAGAAGTACTTCCGCGACGTCGCCGACCACCTCGCCCGGGTGCACGAGCAGGTGGTGGGCTTCGACGAGCTGCTGAACTCCATCCTCCAGGCCAACCTCGCGCAGGCGACCGTCGCCCAGAACGAGGACATGCGCAAGATCACCTCCTGGGCGGCGATCATCGCCGTCCCGACGATGATCTGCGGGGTGTACGGGATGAACTTCGACCACATGCCCGAGCTCCAGTGGGAGTACGGCTACCCGATGGTGATGGCCACGATCGCCGGCAGCTGCTTCACCATCCACCGGGCCCTGCGCCGGAACGGCTGGCTCTGAGCCCTACCCTGTGCGCATGACTCTCAGCGCGCTCGATCTGGCCCTCGTCGAGGAGGCCACCAAGAAGTCCGGCCTGATCTGGGTCCGCGGCGCCGGGGCCGACCGCGCCCTGTGGCACGCCTGGCTGGACGGCGCCGCGCACGTGCTGGGCGACGGACCGGGCGAGCAGCCGTTCCCCGGGCTCGCGGACGGCTCGGCCGCGGAGGTCACCGTACGCAGCAAGGACAAGGGCGGCCGGATCGTGGCCTGGACCGCGGCGGTGCGCGAGCTCGCGCCCGGCGGCGAGGAGTGGCAGGCGGCGGTGGCCGAGCTCAAGGGCAAGCGGCTGAACGCCCCCGACTCCGAGGCGATGACCGAGCGCTGGGCGCGCGAGTGCCGGCTGCTGCGGCTGGAGCCGCGCGCGGTGAGCCCCGCGCTGCCGGACGGCTCGCTGGCCGCTCCCCCGGCCGGATCCCCCGCGACCACCCGGCGGCCCGTTCCGGCGGGGCTGCCGAAGCTGCTGTTCCGGCGGAAGAAGGCCGCCCGGGGCTGAGCCCGGGCCCGGTCCGCGCGCGCTACGGCCTGGTCGGGTTCGCGCCCTGGCCCGCGCCCTTGGAGGCGGCGGGGGCGGGCTCGCCGCCCTGGCCCTTCGTCGTCGGCAGCTGCGTGCCGTAGTCCACGGTCTGGTCCTGCGCGGGCGGGTCCAGCGGGAACGGCTTGCCCCACTCCGCGAGTTCCACCCGCCCGGCGCCGCCCGCCCGCTCCATGAGCAGCGGGTACGGGGTCCCCTCCAGGGAGACCGAGAGCTTGCCGCCCTTGCCCGCGTCGGCCGTGACCTGCACCGCGCGGGTGTGCCCGACCTTGGTGTAGGTGCCCTTCGCCAGCTTGCCCTCCAGGCCCAGCAGCCCGTCGAGCAGGACGTCCATGTCGGTGAACCCGCGGAACTGCTTGTAGGACGGGTCCGCCTCGGGCACCTTCACGTACTTGTCGCCGAGCTTGCCAGCCGAGTCGGACTGCCCCCAGAAGGCCGCGCTGGCCTTGAGGTACAGCTGCTCCCCCACCCGCAGCAGCTGGAAGGTGTCGTCCTTCGACTTCACCTCGCCGGAGCCGCCCTCCGCCTTCAGCCGCATGTCGACGGTGAAGGACTTGCCGCCGCTCACCAGGGTGCCCGACAGGTGCACCGAGTCGGCCTCCGTCGCGGCCGCCTTCGCCTTCGCCTCGATCTTCTCGGCGGACAGCTTGCCGACCCCGTTCGTCCCCTCGTCGGGGTCCTCCCCGCAGCCCGTACCGGTGACGGCGAGACCCGCGCACAGCACACCGACGAAGGCGGCCCGGCGCAGGCGCGCGGCGGGGAAGTAGGCGGTCACGGGCAGGGCCCTCTCGTCGGTCTTCTGCGGGCAGCAGGCAGCGTACCCGCCCGTAGCGAGCGGCCCGCGACCGCTCCCCGGGGACCGTGCGGCCCCGCCCGGACCTCCCCACCAGGACGCTCCCCGGCGGCACGGGCTAGCCTGAGGGGCGGTACGCGCGTGATCGACACCCTAGGAGGCGCTCGGATGGCTGCAGGCGCCCCGCGGATCTTCGTCTCGCATCTGTCGGGTGTGCCCGTCTTCGATCCCAACGGCGACCAGGTCGGCCGGGTCCGCGACCTCGTCGCGATGCTCCGGGTCGGCGGCCGTCCGCCGCGGCTGCTGGGTCTCGTGGTCGAGGTGGTGAGCCGGCGGCGCGTCTTCCTGCCGATGACCCGGGTGACGGGCGTGGAGTCCGGCCAGGTCATCACCACCGGCGTGATCAACATGCGGCGCTTCGAGCAGCGGCCCACCGAGCGGCTGGTCCTGGGCGAGCTGCTGGACCGGCGGGTGACGCTGGTGGCCACCGAGGAGGAGGTCACCGTCCTGGACGTGGCCATCCAGCAGCTCCCGGCCCGCCGGGACTGGGAGATCGACCGGATCTTCGTACGCAAGGGCAAGTCGGGCGCGCTGCGCCGGCGCGGCGAGGCCCTGACGGTGGAGTGGTCGGCCGTGACGGGCTTCTCGCTGGAGGAGCACGGCCAGGGCGCGGAGAGCCTGGTCGCCACCTTCGAGCAGATGCGCCCGGCGGACGTGGCGAACGTCCTGCACCACCTGACGCCGAAGCGGCGCGCCGAGGTGGCCAACGCCCTCGACGACGACCGGCTCGCGGACGTGCTGGAGGAGCTGCCCGAGGACGAGCAGGTGGAGATCCTGGGCAAGCTCAAGGAGGAGCGCGCCGCCGACGTCCTGGAGGCGATGGACCCCGACGACGCGGCCGACCTGCTCTCCGAGCTGCCCGAGGACGACAAGGAACGGCTGCTGACGCTGATGCGGCCGGACGACGCGGCCGATGTGCGCCGCCTGCTGTCCTACGAGGAGAACACCGCGGGCGGTCTGATGACCACCGAGCCGATCGTGCTGCGGCCGGACGCCACCGTCGCGGACGCGCTGGCCCGCGTACGGCAGGCGGACCTGTCGCCGGCGCTGGCGGCGCAGGTGTACGTGTGCCGGCCGCCGGACGAGACGCCCACGGGCAAGTACCTGGGCACCGTGCACTTCCAGCGGCTGCTGCGCGATCCGCCGTTCACGCTGGTCAGCTCCATCGTGGACACCGACCTGCCGCCGCTGCGGCCCGATGCCTCGCTGCCCGCGGTCACCACGCACCTCGCCGCCTACAACATGGTGGCGGTGCCGGTGGTCGACGAGAGCGGGTCGCTGCTGGGCGCGGTGACGGTCGACGACGTACTGGACCACCTGCTGCCGGACGACTGGCGCGAGACGGACTTCCACTCGGAGGAGGCGCTGCGTGGGCACTGACCGGGGACGCGGCGAGCACGGGCAGGCGGCGGACGCGGCGGACCGCGCCGCCGAGCGGTCGGCGAAGTCCGGCCCGGCGGGGTCGAGCGCGCTGACCCGCCCGCGGGTGCGCCTGGACCTGCCGAGGGCGCCGCGGCGCTCCCTGCTGCCCGAGTACGACCCGGAGGCGTTCGGGCGGCTGTCGGAGCGGGTGGCGCGCTTCCTGGGCACGGGCCGGTTCATCGTCTGGATGACGCTGGTCATCATCCTGTGGGTGCTGTGGAACGTCTTCGCGCCGGACAATCTGCGCTTCGACCAGTACCCGTTCATCTTCCTGACGCTGATGCTGTCGCTCCAGGCGTCCTACGCCGCCCCGCTGATCCTGCTCGCGCAGAACCGGCAGGACGACCGCGACCGGGTCACCCACGAGCAGGACCGCAAGCAGAACGAGCGGTCGATCGCGGACACCGAGTACCTGACCCGGGAGATCGCCGCGCTGCGGATGGGCCTGGGCGAGGTCGCCACGCGCGACTGGATCAGGTCGGAGTTCCAGGACCTGATCAAGGAGATGGACGAGCGGCGGCTGTTCCCGGCCGAACGTGATGAAGGCGACCGCTGACGGGCTTTCCTGCGCCGTGCTACCGAGCCGTACCATCGGGTCATGGCTACCGACACAAGCTCCGCCGCCACGCCTGAGCAGGACGCGATCCTGGACGCTCTGGCGACGGTGAACGACCCCGAGATCCACCGGCCCATCACCGAACTCGGGATGGTCAAATCGGTGGAGATCGGCGACGGCGGCGAGGTCGCGGTCACGGTCTACCTGACCGTGTCGGGCTGCCCCATGCGCGAGACCATCACCAAGAACGTCACCGAGGCCGTGAGCAGGGTCGCCGGGGTCACCTCGGTCGCGGTCTCCCTCGACGTGATGAGCGACGAGCAGCGCAAGGAGCTGGCGGCCACGCTGCGCGGCGGCACCGCCGAGCGCGAGGTGCCCTTCGCCAAGCCGGGCTCGCTGACCCGCGTGTACGCGGTCGCCTCCGGCAAGGGCGGCGTCGGCAAGTCCTCCGTGACGGTGAACCTCGCGGCGGCGATGGCGGCCGACGGGCTCAAGGTCGGTGTGGTCGACGCGGACATCTACGGCCACAGCGTGCCGCGCATGCTGGGCGTGGACGGCCGTCCCACCCAGGTCGAGAACATGATCATGCCGCCTTCCGCCAACGGCGTGAAGGTCATCTCCATCGGCATGTTCACGCCGGGCAACGCGCCGGTGGTCTGGCGCGGGCCGATGCTGCACCGCGCCCTCCAGCAGTTCCTGGCGGACGTGTTCTGGGGCGACCTGGACGTGCTGCTGCTGGACCTCCCGCCGGGTACGGGCGACATCGCGATCTCCGTGGCGCAGCTCGTGCCGAACGCGGAGATCCTGGTGGTCACCACCCCGCAGCAGGCCGCCGCCGAGGTGGCCGAGCGGGCCGGGTCGATCGCCGTGCAGACCCACCAGAAGATCGTCGGTGTCGTGGAGAACATGTCGGGCCTGCCCTGCCCGCACTGCGACGAGATGGTCGACGTCTTCGGCTCGGGCGGCGGCCAGAAGGTCGCCGACGGCCTGACGAAGACGGTCGGCGCGAGCGTGCCGGTGCTCGGCCAGATCCCGATCGACGTCCGGCTCCGCGAGGGCGGCGACGAGGGCCGGCCCGTGGTGCTGGCCGACCCGGACTCCCCCGCCGGTGCGGCCCTGCGGGCAATCGCGGGCAAGCTGGGCGGCCGGGCGCGCGGTCTGTCGGGCATGTCCCTGGGGATCACCCCGCGCAACAAGTTCTGATCCACGCCGTGCGCGCCAGGGCGCCGCTCGCCTCGCGAGCGGCGCCCTTCGCGTGTTCCGGCGCGGCCGCGCCTACTCGTACGTACCGAGGTCCGTGATCGCGGCGAAGCCGAGGCCGTAGGCGCTCATCCCCCGTCCGTACGCACCCAGGTGGACGCCGCTGCCGGTGGAGCCGGCCAGCACCCAGCCGAACTCCGACTCGCGGTAGTGGAAGGTGGTCGGCTCGCCGTCCACGGGCAGGGACAGCGTGGACCAGTCCTCGCCGCCGAGGTCGTCCGCGAGCTCCCAGGCGGCCTCGGTCTGCTGGTCGAGCCAGTCGTCGCGCAGGGCGTGGTCCATCTGGCCGGGCCAGCTGTAGGCCAGCAGGCCGGAGCCGGCCAGCCAGGCGGCCGAGGAGACCGAGGTGGCCTCCAGGACGCCCGTGCCGTCGCTGCTGCGGCGCAGCGGGTTGCTCGCGACGGTGATCACCACCGCGAAGCGCTCCTTCTCGCCCGTGGCCAGCTCGCCGCGGGCGGAGGGCTCGTCGCCGTGGCCGGTGGAGCCGTGCTCCACGGTGCCGTCGGCGGCGGTGCCGACCTGCATCAGCCGGCGGGGGCCCGTGAAGGCCGCGTCCAGGCCGTACCAGGGGAAGTCGGCGGCCAGGAACCCCTCGGCCGTCCGGCGGGCCGCCGGGACGGGCGCGGGGGCCTCCGGCGGGGGCGTCCCGGCCCCCGGGCCGGTATGCGCTTCGGTGTGCGGGTCCTTGCCGGGCGTTTGCTCCGGTGCGGCGGCGGACGCCTCGGCGGTCTGCGCGCTCACCAGGCTGCTGCTCGTCGTCTCCATTGGGCGGCCTCTCGTTCCGTGGGGTCCGGAACGGCCCTCCCCCTCGCTGCGCTGGGGGGACCCCCTCCCTCGGGCGTCCCGCGATCCGGACAGATGGAGGATAGCCATCCGATCCCGGATCCCCGGGCAGGCTGCGTCAGGTGGCGTCGGCGTCGAAACGGGAGCGCGGCTCGACGGCGGGCGCGGCGGGCTTCTTGAGCAGGTCCGGCCCGGCGCCGGAACCGGGGGCGGCGGCGGGCTCGGGACCGGCCGCCGAGCTCTTCACGGCGTCGCCGACCTCGGTCAGCTCCTTGCGCAGGTCGAAGCTGCTGCGGATCTCCTGGAGGTCCTCGTTCTCCGTGAGCTGCTTGCGGATGAACGTCTTCGGATTCAGGTCCTCGAACTCGAAGTCCTTGAACTCCGGGCCGAGCTCGGAGCGGATGTCGTGCTTCGCGCTGTCGGAGAAGGCGCGGATCTTCCGGATGAAGCCGGTGACGTCCTGGATGACCTTGGGCAGCTTCTCGGGGCCGAAGATGAGGATGCCGAGCACCACGATGGTGACGAGTTCGAGTGCGCCTATGTCGTTGAACACCTTGCCGCTCCTCGGCTCTCTGTCACTTCGGGCCCGCACACACGGTACCCGGCCTTGTCCCCGCGGCCCTACCCGCGTACCGGACGGGCGGTGGATTCACCCGCCCGTCACCGCGGGCTCAGGAGCCGTTCGCCGAACCGAGCACCACCTCCAGTGTGCGGTCCCGGCCCTCGCGCTCGACGGTCAGCGTGAGGCGGTCGCCGGGGCGGTGCGCCCTGATCTTGACGATCAGCTCGTCACCGCCGCGTACGCGCTGCCCGTCCACCTTGGTGATCACGTCCCCGGCGCGGATCCCGGCGCGGGCGGCGGGCCCGCCGGCGACCACGGACGGCTTGCCGTCCTCCGCCTTGTCCCCGACCCGGGCTCCGTCGCCCGTGTAGTCCATGTCGAGGGTGACCCCGATGACGGGGTGCGTGGCGCGGCCGGTGGCGATCAGCTCCTCGGCCACGCGCTTGCCCTGGTTGATGGGGATGGCGAAGCCGAGGCCGATGGAGCCGCCCTGGCGGGTCGGGTCGTCCTTGTCGGCCCCGCGGATCGCGCTGTTGATGCCGACGACGTGCGCGCGGGCGTCCAGCAGGGGGCCGCCGGAGTTGCCCGGGTTGATGGGGGCGTCGGTCTGGAGGGCGTCGACGTAGCTGATGTCGCTGCCGTCGCCCTTGTCGCCGCCGGCGGTGACGGGCCGGCCGGTGGCGCTGATGATGCCGGCGGTGACCGTGTTGGAGAGGTCGAAGGGGGCGCCGATGGCCACGACCGGGTCGCCGACCCGGACGTTCTCGGAGTTGCCGAGGCTCAGCGGCCGCAGCCCGCGCACCCCGCCGACCTTGACCACGGCCAGGTCGTAGCCGGAGTCGCGGCCGACCAGCTCGGCGGTGACGCTCTCGCCGGTGCTGAAGGTGACGGCTATCTCCTTGGCCCCGGCGACCACGTGGTTGTTGGTGAGGATGTGGCCCTGGGCGTCGAGCACGAAGCCGGTGCCGGTGCCGCCGCTCTTCTCGCCGCGCACGTGCAGGGTGACCACCCCGGGCAGGGCGGTGGCCGCGATCCCGGCGACGCTCTCGGGGGCGCGCCCCTTGTCCGCGACGGCGGCCTGGGGCAGCTCCAGCCGGGTGCTGCTGCGGCGTTCGGCGAGTACGCCGATCCAGCCGCCCGCCGCGCCGGCGAACAGGGCGGCCGCGACACCGACCACGGCGACCTGCCAGAGGCGGAAGCCGCCGCGCTTCCCGCCCCGGTCGACGATCTGCAGCGGCTGCTCGCCCCAGGGGTCGTACCGCGGCCCGGGGGCCGGGGGCGCCTCGTCGGGGGAGGTCCCGGCAGGGGACGGCTCCGTGACGGCCACGGTCACGGCCGCCTCGTCCCCGGTGTCCCCGGCCGCCCCGGCGGCGCCGGGGCGGGGGGCGGGAACCCCGGGAGCGCGGCCGCCGGCCGTGCCCTCGGGCCGGCTCCACCACTGTGGAGCCGGATCGGTCTGCTGCCTGTCGGCCATGGGCGCTCCCCGCGTACCTGTGCGTTGCCCGGCCGATTCAATCAGGTGCCGGGTCAGCGCAGCAGGGAGACCGGGCGGGCCGGGACCGGCGGGGAGGGCCGGAGCGGCGGCAGCGGCGTCGCCACGGCCGTCAGCAGGGTCGGAACGGCCGCCGGGGTGGGCAGCCGGTCGCGCACCACCGCGTCGGACACGGGCAGCGCCGGGCCCGTACGGGTGGCGGGGGCCGGGGAGTCGCCCCGTACGGTCGGGTCGGCGCCCTCCAGCGGCAGGGTGCCGCCCAGGGCGAGCGCCGCGAGGGAGACGGCCCCGGCGGCCACGAAGGCGAACCGGCGGCGCGGGCGGCCCACTTCGTGGATGCGGAAACCCTCCCGCTGCGGCGCGGCGGCGGCCACGGGCAGGCCGTACGCGAACGCCTCGAAGGGGTCGGCCCCGGCGGAGCCCGGTGGGCCTCCCGGGCCGGGCGGGCCGTCGGCCCCGCCGCCGGGCAGCTGCTGGAGCCGCGCGAGCAGCCCCGCGGACAGCGGCGGCGGCGCGCTCTCCACGAACATGGTCTTGAGACGGCGCTGGGCATCGGCCTCGGCCTTGCACTTGGCGCAGGTCGCCAGGTGGGCCAGGACCCGCTCGCGCGCGTCGTGTTTCAGCTCCCCGTCCACGAGGGCGGCGAGCCGGTCTCCGAGATGCTGTTCGGCAGGGGACGGACTGGCTCCGCTCACTCGGCTCCGCCCTCTCCCCCGGCGCCCGGGGCGCCCATCGCCACACCCGCCAGCGCGCGCTGCTCCGCACGGGCCGCCGGGGAGCGGTGCTTGAGCGCCTTGCGCAGGTGCGAACGGCCGCGGTGGATGCGGCTGCGGACGGTGCCCAGCTTCACGCCGAGCGTGGCGGCGATCTCCTCGTAGGACAGGCCCTCGATGTCGCAGAGCACCACGGCGGCGCGGAACTCGGGGGCGAGGGTGTCCAGCGCCTGCTGGACGTCCGCGTCGAAGTGGGTGTCGTGCAGCACTTGCTGCGGGGAGGGCTCGCGGCTCGGCAGCCGCTCCGCGGCGTCGTCGGCGAGCGCGTCGAAGCGGATGCGCTGCTTGCGGCGGACCATGTCCAGGAACAGGTTGGTCGTGATGCGGTGCAGCCAGCCCTCGAAGGTGCCCGGGGTGTAGGTGGACAGCGAGCGGAAGACGCGGACGAAGACCTCCTGCGTCAGGTCCTCGGCGTCGTGCTGGTTGCCCGTCAGGCGGTAGGCGAGGCGGTACACCCGCGCGCTGTGCGTGCTGACGATCTCCTCCCAGGTGGGAGGGGTCCACGCCTGCGGGCCCGCATCGGCGGCGAAGGTCGCGGTGGTTGCGGTGTCGGCGGTGTGGAAGCGGTCAGCAGTGTAGGTCACGGATTTCGGCTCACCCGCCGACCAGAGGAGCCGCCTCAGCGCGCCCCTTCGATCCACAGGCGCAGCCGCACCTCCCCTGTCGGCTCTGGTGGTGTCCAGTGGAGTCCCTACCATAGCCACCCCCTCTGTCAGCTCCGGATAAGTGTTTTTGCTCTTTCTTTACGCGAGGCACGACTCCCCGGGTGGCCCCCGCCGCCGTTCTGCCCGGCGGCGTCCCTTCTGGCCGTGCCTCCACCCCCACAACGCCCGGTCCCATCTGCGGGTTCCCGACGTCAACGGATACAGTCACCGTTGCGCCAACTATGGGGACAGGAGAGGGTCATTACCGGCAACCGGCAGACGAGCTGGGCGTTCGCCGACGCGTTTGTCGCCGAGGACGACGCTCTGCGATGGGCCCGCGACCGGTCCAGGGAAGCGGGCCTGCGGTCCGTCTCCCCCGGGACCGGCGCCGCGCTGCGCCTGCTGGCCGCCACCGCGGACGCCAAGGCGGTCGCCGAGATCGGCACCGGCACCGGCGTCTCCGGCATCCACCTGCTGCACGGGATGCGGCCGGACGGGGTGCTGACCACCGTCGATCCCGAACCGGACCGGCAGGCGTTCGCCCGCCAGGCGTTCCGCGCCGCCGGCTTCGCGGGCAACCGCGCCCGCTTCATCCCCGGCCGCGCCCTGGACGTACTGCCCCGGCTCGCCGACGGCGGGTACGACCTCGTCTTCTGCGACGGGGACCCGACCGAATCCCTCGACTACCTCGCTGAATCGTTGCGCCTGCTGCGCCCCGGGGGGCTGGTGTGCTTCGAGGGGGTCTTCTCCGACGGCCGTACGGTCGACTCCGCGGCCCAGCCGGTGGAGGTGCTCCGCGTCCGCGAGCTGCTGCGCAGCGTCCGGGAGAGCCCCGCCCTGGAGTCCGCGCTGCTCCCGGTGGGCGACGGCCTGCTGTGCGCCGTACGCCGCTGACCGCGGCCGCCCCCGGATCAGAGGCTCAGACCAGCAGCGCGAAGGCGAGGGCCGCCGTACCGCCCAGGGCGGTGCCCGCGAGCAGCTGCGCCGGGGTGTGCGCCTCCAGCACCAGCCGGGACCAGGCGATCGCGGCGGCGACCGCGGCCGCCGGCAGCGCCGGAGGGCCGAAGACCAGCAGCAGGATCATCACGGTGCCGCCCGCCACCGACAGGTGGATGGAGATCTGCCAGGTGACCGTCACCAGCAGCGAGCAGACGAGGCCCACCAGCATCGCCACGACCAGCGCGAACACCTCCCGCGGCGCCCCGAGGAGGTGGAGCAGGGCGAGCCCGGCGAGCACGGACAGCAGGCTGAGCCCCATCGGGAGGACCCGCTGGCGCCGCACCCGGATGTGCGGGTCGGTCAGCGCCCCGCGCCGCACGCCGAGGGTCACGATGCCGATCGGGACGGCGCCGCAGAACAGCGCGGCGAGCAGCCCCCAGCCGAGCCCGGTCCACGAACGGGTGCTGTGCCAGCCGATCACCAGCAGCAGGGCCATGACGAGGTGGGCGGGGGCCAGTCCGTCGGACAGGACGCGGGCCGCCTTCTGACGCGGGGTGCAGTCGGCGAATACCGGCGGCGCGGGCGGGGAGAAGGACACGGGGACGGCTCCACGGGGGCGGTCAGGACCTCGGGAAGGCCCTGGGGAAGGACCTCGGTCAGGACCTCGGGCGCGGCACAACGCTGCCCCGGCCGTAAGGATCACGGCCGGGGCAGCGCAGAGAATGCAGAGAAGGCGGACGTGCTGTCAGCGGGTCAGCCGACGACCTTCTTCAGGGCGTCACCCAGGGCGTCCGCCTCATCGGGGGTCAGCTCGACGACAAGCCGACCGCCGCCCTCGAGCGGTACGCGCATGACGATGCCCCGCCCCTCCTTGGTGACCTCGAGCGGGCCGTCGCCCGTCCGCGGCTTCATGGCCGCCATGCTCGTTCCCCTTCCTGAAACCAGCTCATCGTCAGCCGACGGCCCCGTTCAGGCGCCTAGTACCCGGCATCGAACACATTGCTTCCCAGCCATTATCCCGCATGTCAGGACCCGATGACCAACATCGCAAGGGAACGCTTGGGCAACGCGCTCGACCAAAACCACTCATTTCGGGGACCCGCCTGCGATACTGCGCCGCCGCGCCCCGGGAACGGCTCCGGCTTTCTTTGACGCACATCACATGTGCGCTCCGCGTCCGGTCCGCCATGCTGGCCCTTGCACCGGCCGGTACCGGCCGGTAGCCAAGCCCGCGACGAAGGGGGACCCCCTGCCATGGCCGACAGCGTGCTCTACGAAGTGACGGACGGACTCGCCGTCATCACGATCAACCGCCCCGAGGCGATGAACGCGATGAACACCGAGGCCAAGGTGGCCCTGCGCGACGCGGTGCGCGCCGCCGCCGAGGACACCGCCGTCCGCGCCGTCCTGCTGACGGCCGCCGGTGACCGCGCCTTCTGCGTCGGGCAGGACCTCAAGGAGCACATCGGGAACCTCGCGGCGGACCGCGAGACCGGCTCCGCGCTGACCATGGACACCGTCCGGGAGCACTACAACCCGATCGTGCGGGCGCTTACCGAGATGCCGAAGCCCGTGGTGGCCGGGGTCAACGGCGTAGCGGCCGGGGCCGGCTTCGGCTTCGCGCTGGCGGCGGACTTCCGCGTGGTCGCCGAGACCGCCTCCTTCACCACCTCCTTCGCCGGCGTGGCGCTCACGGCCGACTCGGGGGTCTCCTGGACCCTGCCCCGCCTGATCGGCGCCTCCCGCGCCTCGGACCTGCTGCTCTTCCCGCGCTCGGTGAAGGCGCGGGAGGCGTACGAGCTGGGCATCGTCAACCGCCTGGTGCCCGCGGAGTCCCTGCGCGCCGAGGCCGAGGCCGTGGCCCGCGCGCTGGCCGAGGGCCCGACCGTGGCCTACGCGGCGATCAAGGAGTCCCTGGCCTACGGGGCCTCGCACTCCCTCTCCGAGGCCCTGGAGCGGGAGGACGTGCTGCAGACCCGCGCCGGTGCCTCCGAGGACCACTCCATCGCCGTCCAGGCGTTCCTGGCGAAGCAGCCGCCTCGCTACCTGGGGCGCTGAACGCGCTGACGGCACGCCGCCGCGGCCCGGCTCAGGCCGGGTCGCGGGGAGCCGGGTCGTGCGGGGCCGGGTCGCGCAGGGCGCAGTCGGCCAGGTGGTCGTTGACCAGCCCGCACGCCTGCATCAGCGCGTAGGCCGTGGTGGGGCCGACGAAGCGGATGCCCGCCTTCTTGAGGGCCTTGGCCAGGGCCGTGGACTCCGGGGTGACCGCCGGGACCTCGGCGAGCGTGCGCGGCGCCGCTCCCGGCTCCTCCGGGGCGTGGGACCAGATCAGCGTCTCCAGCTCGCCCGGCTCCCAGCCGGCCAGGACCTTGGCGTTGGCCAGGGTCGCCTCGATCTTCGCCCGGTTGCGGATGATCCCCTCGTCCGCGAGCAGCCGCTCGGCGTCGGCCTCGTCGAAGCGGGCGACGGCGGCGACGGAGAAGTCCGAGAACGCCTTACGGAAGCCCTCCCGGCGGCGCAGGATCGTCAGCCAGGACAGCCCGGACTGGAACGCCTCCAGGCAGAGCCGTTCGTACAGGGCGTCGTCCCCGTGGACCGGGCGGCCCCATTCGGTGTCGTGGTAGGTGATGTAGTCCGCCGTGGACAGGGCCCAGGGGCAGCGCGGCAGCCCGTCCGGGCCGGCGAGCGGGCCGCTCACCCCTCGCCGCCCTTGGTGAGGTCCACCCGGGCGGCGTCCTCACGCGGGGCCTCCTCCCGGGGAGCCTCGGCCCCGGCCGGGGCGCCCGTCAGCTGGGCGATCCGCGCGTCGCGCTCGGCCAGCTCCGCCGCGAGCCGTTCGAGTACGTCGTCCACCTCGGCCATGCGGTAGCCGCGCGGCGCGACGGGCAGGCGCAGCGCGTCGATGTCCGCCCGGACCACGGGCCGGGTCTCCGGCAGGGCGTCGGCCACCCGGTCCGGCTCCGCTTCCGGCAGGACGGCCTCCGAGCCGCCGCCGATCACGGCGAGGGTGACCGCTGCCACGACCACGACCAGCGCGATCATCAAGAAGAAGAACACGATCAACTCCCCTGAGAGACTCCGGCCACCAGGTTAAGGTCGCAGGCGAGGCGCGAGGGCCGCCGAAGGAGGAAAGAGCAGGATGCTGCGACTGGGCAGGCGCGAGTTCGGTACCCACGAGCCGGTGATCATGGCGATCGTGAACCGGACGCCGGACTCCTTCTACGACCAGGGCGCGACCTTCCGCGACGAGCCGGCGCTGGACCGGGTGGAGCAGGCGGTGGCCGAGGGCGCCGCGATCATCGACATCGGCGGGGTCAAGGCGGGGCCGGGCGAGCATGTGGACGCGGCCGAGGAGGCACGGCGCACGGTCGGCTTCGTCGCCGAGGTCCGGCGCCGCCACCCGGACGTGGTGATCAGCGTGGACACCTGGCGGCACGAGGTCGGCGAGGCCGTGTGCGAGGCCGGGGCGGACCTGCTGAACGACGCCTGGGGCGGGGTGGACCCGAAGCTGGCCGAGGTGGCCGCACGGCACGGCGCGGGCCTGGTCTGCACCCACGCGGGCGGGGTCGAGCCGCGCACCCGGCCGCACCGCACCGCGTACGAGGACGTGATGGCGGACATCCTGCGGGTCACGGTCGGCCTGGCCGAACGGGCCGCCGCCCTCGGGGTCCGCCGGGACGCGATCATGATCGACCCGGGGCACGACTTCGGGAAGAACACCCGGCACTCGCTGGAGGCCACGCGCCGGCTGGCGGAGATGACGGAGACGGGCTGGCCGGTGCTGGTCTCCCTGTCGAACAAGGACTTCGTCGGGGAGACCCTGGACAAGCCGGTCAAGGAGCGGCTGCTGGGCACCCTGGCCACCACGGCGGTCTCCGCCTGGCTGGGGGCGCAGGTCTACCGGGTCCACGAGGTCGCGGAGACCCGGCAGGTCCTGGAGATGGTCCGCTCCATCCAGGGCCTGCGGCCCCCGGCGGTGGCCCGCCGCGGCCTGGCCTGAGACCCGGCGCGCGGGCGGTGGCCGGCACCCGGCGGACGGTGGCCGCCACTGCGGCGCGCGGTGGTCGGCCCCGGCGGTCGCCCGCCGGGTGCCGGCCGGCGCAGCCGCGTACGGCCTACTTCCCGACTTCCTTCGTCACCAGCGCGATCGCCTCGTCCACGTCGTCGGTGACGTGGAAGAGGTAGAGGTCCTTCTCGGACGCCTTGCCCTGGGCGATCACCGTGCCGCGCAGCCAGTCGACCAGCCCGCTCCAGTACTCCGTGCCGAAGAGCACGATCGGGAAGCGGGTGATCTTCTGCGTCTGGACCAGGGTGAGCGCCTCGAACAGCTCGTCCAGGGTGCCGAGGCCGCCCGGCAGGACCACGAAGCCCTGGCTGTACTTCACGAACATCGTCTTGCGGACGAAGAAGTAGCGGAAGTTCAGCCCGAGGTCGACGTGCTGGTTGAGCCCCTGCTCGAAGGGGAGCTCGATGCCGAGGCCGACGGAGATGCCGTTGGCCTCGCGGGCGCCCTTGTTGGCCGCCTCCATCGCCCCCGGGCCGCCGCCGGTGATCACGGCGAAGCCGGCGTCGACGAGCGCGCCGCCGATCCGCACGCCCGCCTCGTACTCCGCCGACCCCTGGGGGGTGCGGGCCGAGCCGAAGACGCTGATCGCGGGCGGCAGCTCGGCGAGCGTGCCGAAGCCCTCGATGAACTCCGACTGGATGCGCAGGACCCGCCAGGGATCGGTGTGCACCCACTCGGAGGGCCCCGCCGAGTCCAGCAGCCGCTGGTCGGTCGTGCTGCCCGCCTGCACCTGGCCGCGCCTCCTCAGCACGGGCCCGAGCTGCTGCTCCTCGGGCCGGTGGCGAGCAGACCCGTCGGAGTTGCTGGGGTTGCCCATGTTGTGCTCCCTCCTGCTGATCGTTGGATCAGGGTAGGCGCACAAAGGTGACGGGAAGCGGAATTCAGGAGGTCAGCCAGGCACGGAGTCGTTCCTCGCAGTGCAGGATCGCCTTCGTCTCCACCCGCTCGTCCACCTTGTGCGCCAGCAGGGCGTCACCGGGGCCGTAGTTGACCGCCGGTACGCCGAGGGCGCTGAACCGGGAGACGTCCGTCCAGCCGAACTTCGGCATGGCGCGTCCGCCCACGGCCTCCATGAAGGCCGCGGCCGCCGGGTGGCCGAGGCCGGGCAGCGCGCCGCCGGAGGAGTCGTCGACGACGAACTCGGCGATGTCGCAGTCGGCGAAGACCTCGCGGACGTGGGCCAGGGCCTCGGCCTCGCTGCGGTCGGGGGCGTAGCGGAAGTTGACCGTCACCGTGCAGGCGTCGGGGATGACGTTGTTGGCGACGCCGCCCTCGATGCGGACCGCGTTCAGGCCCTCGTGGTACTCCAGGCCGTCGATGACCGGCTTGCGCGGCTCGTAGGCGGCGAGCTTCGCGAGGATCGGGCCCGCGCTGTGGATGGCGTTGGACCCCATCCAGCTGCGGGCGGAGTGCGCGCGCTCGCCGGCGGTGCGCAGCAGGACGCGCAGGGTGCCCTGGCAGCCGCCCTCGACCTCCGCATCGGAGGGCTCCAGCAGGACGGCGAAGTCGCCGGTGAGCCAGTCGGGGTGGGCCTCGGCGACCTTGCCGAGGCCGTTGAGGTCGGCGGCGACCTCCTCCTGGTCGTAGAAGACGAAGGTGAGGTCGCGGTTGGGCTCCGGCACGGTCGCGGCGATGCGCAGCTGCACGGCGACGCCGGACTTCATGTCGGTGGTGCCGCAGCCCCACAGGACACCGTTCTCGTCCAGGCGGGAGGGGACGTTGTCGGCGATCGGCACCGTGTCGAGGTGGCCGGCGAGGACGACGCGCTCGGCGCGGCCGAGGTGCGTGCGCGCGACGACGTTGTTGCCGAAGCGGTCCACGGTGAGGTGGGGCAGGCGGCGCAGCGCCTCTTCCACGAGGTCGGCGAGTACCTTCTCGTCGCCGCTCACGGAGGGGATGTCGACGAGCCGGGCGGTCAGCTCGGCGGCGTCCAGGGTGAGGTCCAGCTCGGATTCGGACATGGAACTGACCCTAACGCCCCGGGGTGTGGCGAAGCGTCCCTCGTCCGGCCGCCGGACGCGCCATATGGCTCAAGTACGGTGGGCCGCGTGTCCGAGACCCGTGATCCCCGTCCTCGCCGCCGCAGGCCGCTGCGCGCGGCCGTCGGTCTGCTCGTCCTCCTCGCGGTCATCGGCTACTTCGCCGTGCAGCGGGCCTCGAACGGCGGCGGCGCACCGTACTGCGTGGCCAGTGCGCAGGCGTCCGCTCCGGGCGGTTCCCCCGAGACGTACGAGATGTCCCCCGAGCAGGCGGCGAACGCGGCGACGATAGCCGCCGTCGGCGTGGCCAAGGGCCTGCCCGACCGGGCGGTGACCATCGCGCTGGCGACCGCCATGCAGGAGTCGGCGCTGCGCAACCTCGACCACGGGGACCGCGATTCGCTGGGCCTGTTCCAGCAGCGGCCGTCGATGGGCTGGGGCACCCCGGCGCAGATCACGGACCCGGTCTACTCGGCGGCGATCTTCTACGACCACCTCGTGGACGTGCCGGGCTACTCGCGGCTGCCGCTGACGGTGGCCGCGCAGAAGGTGCAGCGCAGCGGCTACCCGCAGGCGTACGCCAAGCACGAGCCGGACGCCACCGTACTGACGGCCGCCTTCGCCGGCGCGGGCTCCGTGGACTGCGGCGGGCCCGCGCCCACCGAGCCGGGCGATCCGCAGCGGGTGCGGGACGGGCTGGACCGGATCTTCGGCAAGGGCTCCCTGCACAGCGTGCGCCCGCCGGGCGAGCAGGCGGGCCGGGCGGGGAGCGGCGCCGGGGGCGCGGCGGAGCCCGAGGTGACCCTGGTGGAGAAGAGCGACGGCGGCGGCACGGCGGCGCGCCACAGCCGGGCGATGGCCCACTGGGCGGTGGCCAACTCCCGCGAGCTGGGGATCTCCCGGGTCTCCTACGACCGGCGCGGCTGGGTCGCGGGCCAGGACCGCGGTCGGTGGCAGGAGCAGGCCGCCGCCCCCGCGAAGAACGGCGCGAACGGTCCGTACGACGCGGCTCCGGGCGAGGTCCGCATCTTCCTCTCCCGCGGCACCCGCTGAGCCGGAGCGGGCCCGCCCGGCGGCGGCGGCCCCGGGGGCTCGGGAGCGCGTACGAGGGATCACTCCTGCGGGGGTGATCGGCCCGGCGGGGGCCGGTCCGGGAAAAGGGCGGAAGTGCTGGTCGGCGCGCGTTCCGGGTGGTCGGCCCCCGGGCCGATTAAACGATGCGTTACCGAGCCTTTACCCGGCGGCGCCGCAACTCCGCCCGCCCCGCGAGCGGTTAGTCAGGCCGTACTCAGCCGCTACCGCTTAGGAGCATCATGTCCCTCCCCCTGACCCGTCGGATCGCCCGTGCCGCGCTGCTCGTCGCAGCCGGGGCAGCCCCCGTGGTCGGTGCCGCCGGCGCTGCCAACGCCGCCGGTCTGGAGTCCGTGCCGCAGCTGGGCGCACTCACCGCCACGGACGCCCCCGCGGCCGCCTCGGACGCCACCGCGGGCGCCGTGACCACGGCGGGCGAGGCCGCCAAGACCCTGCCCGCGCCCGCCTCGGACGTGGCCGGCGCGGCCGGCGGGCTGCTCGGCGGGCTGCCCACCACGCAGCAGCTGCCGACCTCCTCGCTGCCCACCGAGGGCGTCCTGCCGGGCGGGCTGGCCGGGGGTCTGCCGGGCGGTCTGCCCGGCGGCCTGCCCGGGGGCCTGCCGCTCGGCGGCTGAGACCGCGCGGACACACCGAGGGGGCCGGGAGTACGAACTCCCGGCCCCCTCGGGCCGTTTCCGGGGCCGGACCGGCCGCCCGGCCGCCGCCTCAGCCGAGGCGCTTGACCGCAGCCGCCACCCGCTCGTCCGTGGCGGTGAAGGCGACGCGCACGTGCCGCGCGCCCGCCTCCCCGTAGAAGTCCCCCGGCGCGACCAGGACGCCCAGCTCCGCGAGGTGGGCGACGGTGTCCCAGCAGGGCTCGTCCCGGGTCACCCACAGGTAGAGGCTGGCCTCGCTGTGCTCGACCCGGAAGCCGTGCGCCTCCAGGGCGGTGCGCAGCGCCGTACGGCGGGCCGCGTAGCGCGCGCGCTGCTCCTCGACGTGCAGGTCGTCGCCGAGCGCCGCCACCGTGGCCGCCTGCACCGGGGCGGGGGTCATCATGCCGCCGTGCTTGCGGATCTCCAGCAGCTCACCGAGGACACCGGCGTCGCCCGCGACGAACGCGGCGCGGTAGCCCGCCAGGTTGGAGCGCTTGGAGAGGGAGTGCACGGCGACGATCCCCTCGTACGAGCCGCCGCAGACCTCGTCGTGCAGGACGGAGACGGGCTCGGCCTCCCAGCCCAGCTCCAGGTAGCACTCGTCGCTGAACAGCAGGATCCCGTGCTCGCGCGCCCAGGCCACGATCCGGATCAGCTCCTCCTTGGGGAGGACCTTCCCGGTGGGGTTGGACGGGGAGTTGAGCCACAGCAGCCGCAGCCCGGCCGGGTCCAGCTCGGTCGGGTCGTCGTAGACCACGGCCTGCGCCCCGCAGAGCCGGGCGCCGACCTCGTACGTCGGGTAGGCGAGGCGGGGGTAGGCGACCTTGTCCCCGGGGCCCAGGCCCAGCTGGGTCGGCAGCCAGGCCACCAGCTCCTTGGAGCCGACGACGGGCAGCACGTTGCGGTGCTCGGCGGCGCTCGCGCCGAGGCGGCCGCGCAGCCAGCCCGTGATCGCGTCGCGCAGCGCGGGCGTCCCCCACACCGTCGGGTAGCCCGGGGAGTCGGCCGCCCCGATCAGGGCCTGCCGGATCAGTTCCGGCACCGGGTCCACGGGGGTGCCGACCGACAGGTCGACGATGCCGTCGGCGTGGGCCGCGGCCGTCTTCTTGTACGGCTCCAGCTTGTCCCAGGGGAAGGCGGGAAGACGGTCGGAAACTGCGGCCACGGTGTCTCTGCTCTCTCTGCGTGCTGGAGGGGCGGTCGGGGAAAACACGTCGGTCCCGTGCGGCGGCGAGGCCGTACGGGACCGAGGGGCGCTTTCCGCCGGGATGCGTCAGTGCTCGCCGTTGATGCCGGCGGGCAGCCCGGCGACGAAGGGGTGGTCGCGCTCGATCAGGCCGAGCTTGGAGGCACCGCCGGGCGAACCGAGCTCGTCGAAGAACTCGACGTTCGCCTTGTAGTAGTCCTTCCACTCCTCCGGGGTGTCGTCCTCGTAGAAGATGGCCTCGACCGGGCAGACCGGCTCACACGCACCACAGTCGACGCACTCGTCCGGGTGGATGTACAAGGACCGCTGGCCCTCGTAGATGCAGTCGACGGGGCACTCTTCGATGCATGCCTTGTCCTTGACGTCGACACAAGGCTCCGCGATGACGTAGGTCACGCTCTCGTTCCTCCTCGGTAGGGCTTTCCATATCGCGCGGGAGCGCGGCGTCGTCGATGCCCGCACCTAGTATCTCCGTTCCCGGGCACGATCCGAACAGGAGGGGCGGACAGAGCTGTGGAAATCACTGCCGGAGGGCTGCTGGAGGTCCGAATCACCCCGGCTGACGTGGGTAAACGTGTCTCTGTACGACGGGTGGAGACCGGACTGAGCGGATCACCCGAGTTCACGGACACGGTCGGGGTTCTCACATCCTGGACCGAGGGTGTGCTGCTGATCACAAAGAAGGACGGGCGGTCCGTCCGCCTCCTGGAATCCTCCCTGGTCGCGGGCAAGGTGGTGCCCCCGGCGCCGGCCCGGCGGCGGGGTCCCGCGGCCTCCTTCGAGGAGCTGTCGCGGATCACGGCGCGGTCCTGGCAGCCTCTGGAGAGCGAGCGGCTGGGCGGCTGGACCCTGCGGGCGGCCCGCGGATTCACCCGGCGGGCCAATTCGGTGCTGCCGGAGGGCGGGCCCGGGATACCGCTCGACGCGGCACTCGCCCGCGTGACCTCCTGGTACGCCGAGCGCTCACTGCCGGCGTACGTGCAGGCCGCCACGGGCGCGGCCGGTACGCAGGAGATGCTGTGCGCCGAGCTGGAGCGGCGCGGCTGGGTGTCCGAGGCGTCGGCCGAGGTGCGGACCGGGGCGCTGGCCCCGGTGGGCGATGTGGACGCGCCCGCGAGCGGGTCCGTGGCTCTGACCCGTGTCCCGGACGAGGACTGGCTCGGGCGCTACGGGCGGGTGGACGACCCGGAGGTGGCGCGCCGGGTCCTCGTGGCGGGCCCCTCCGTGTGGTTCGCCTCGCTGGAGGGCGGGCGGGCCGTCGGGCGGTGCGTGGTGGACGGCCGCTGGGCCGGGTTCGCGGCGGTCGCGGTGGATCCCGCGCACCGGCGGGAGGGCCTGGCGACGGCGGTGATGGCCGCGCTGGCCCGGCGGGCGCTGGAGGAGGGGGCCTCGGCGGCCTGGCTCCAGGTGGAGACGGACAACCCGGGCGCGCTGGCCCTGTACGACCGGCTGGGCTTCGCGGCGCACCACGCCTACCACCACTACCGGGCGCCCCGGTGAACCCGCGGGAGCGGCGCGAGCGCTTCGCGGAGGAGGCCCGCGCCGAGCGGCCCGACCTGGTGCTGCTGTGCCTGCTGCTGGCCGCGGAGGCGGACCCGGAGCTGGACGAACGGGCCATGGACTGGGCGCAGATCGAGCTGGACCGGATCGCCGGGATGCTGCCCTACGGGCTGCGCGGCGGGGCGGCCTGGGCCTCGGCCGTGACGGAACTGCTCGGCGGCCGGCTGGGCTTCCACGGCACCCCGGCGGACTACGACCGGCTGTCGTCCTCGCTGCTGCACGAGGTACTGAGGCGGCGGCGCGGGCTGCCGATCCTGCTGTCGGTGGTGTGGCTGGAGGTGGCCCGGCGGGCCGGTGCGCCGGTGTACGGGCTGGGGCTTCCGGGGCATTTCGTGGTGGGCTTCGGCGACCCGGAGGAGGGCCTGGTGGTGGACCCCTTCGCGGGCGGCGCCTCCCTGGGCACCGGCCCGGCGGAGCTGGCGTCGGGGCCGCGCACCCCGGCGAGGACCCTGGACATCGTGCTGCGGATCCTGACGAACATCCGGGCCTGGGCCGCCACCCGCCCGGAGCAGTCGGCGGTGGCCCTGTGGGCGCTGGAGCTGTCGCTGCTGCTGCCCTCGCACCCGGCCTCGCTGCGCTACGAGCGGGCGCGGCTGCTGGTGGAGCGGGGTGCCTTCCCGGAGGGCGCGGCGGAGCTGGACGCCTACGCGGTGGTGGTGTCGGCGGTGGACTCCGACGCGGCGGCCCGGGTGCGCGCCGAGGCGGCCGCGGCGCGGGCGCTGATGAACTGACCGCCCCCGCCCCCGCGGTGGCTGCGGGGGCGGGCCTGCCGGGCCGGGCTCAGCTGGGGTTGGTCTCGATGACCGCGGTCCGCTCGGCGGGGGTCTTGCCGCGCAGGGCCTTGCCGAGGGCGCCGACGACGTCCTGCGGGGTGACGGCCGTCTTGGCGCCCGTACCACGGGTGATGAGGACCCCGTCGAAGGTGCCGCCGTAGGTGGCCTTGAGGGCCTCCAGGTCGTACTTCTCTGTCAGCTTGCCGTCGACCGCCTGCATGCTGAGGAACTTGGGCAGGGAGAGCTTGCCGAAGGCGATGGACTTGCCGCCGGCCTTCACGGTGACGTTGGCGGACATCGCCGGCTCGGCGAACTCCTTCATGGCGCGGTCCAGTTCGGCCTGGCCCACGGCCGGCTCCTTGGCCGTCGTCGGCAGCTCGGCCACGGCCGCCGTGCCGCTCGCGACCTGCTCGCGGAACGCCTTGGTGACCAGGTCGACGGAGGCGTCCACGTCCATGGTGGTGCCCGCCTTGCCGGGGACGGCGACGGCCTTGCCGGTGTCGAAGGTGATCGTGCCCTCGGTGACGGAGCCGGAGGTGCCCGCGAGCTCCCCGAGCGCGTCCCGCAGCTTCTCCTCGTCCACGGGGATGACCGGGTCGGCGACCCGCTCCTGGCCGAGGAGGGAGCCGATGACCGTGACCGGGTTGTAGTCGCTGCCGGCGGCGTTGCGGACCGTGGTCGGGCCGTCCAGGCTCAGCCCGGCCTTGTCGGGCTTGAGCTCCACCTGCTTGCCGCCGACGCTGACCTGGATCGGGGTGGCGGCGCGGGTGCCGAAGGCGATCTGGAGCTTGGAGACGGCCTCGTCGCGGCTGCCGCCGATGTCGACGCCGAGCACCGTGGTGCCCTTGGGCACGTCGGAGTGGTTCAGCAGCAGCCCGGCGCCGTAGGCCACGCCGAGCAGGGCGACGATGCCGCCGCCGGCCAGGACCAGCTTGGAGCGGCCCTTCTTGGCGGGCTTGGCGGGCTGCTCGGCGGCCTTCTTCGGTACGGGCGCGGGCGCGGGCCGCGGCGCGGCCGGCGCGGGAGCCGGTACGGGCGCCGCCAGCGGGCCGTCCAGATCCGGTCCGGGCCAGCTCCCGGCGGCCGGGCCGGCGGGGGCCCCGACGGCGCCGGAGCCGAAGCCCGGGCCGCCCGTGGGGCCGGCGGGGCGCGGGTCCTGGGCGCCGAAGGCGGGGAACGCCTCGGTGGCCGGGCCGGCGTCGGCCCGGTCCTCGCCGTACGCGGGGAAGCCCTGGGTGGTGTCGGGGCCGGGGCCGGCGGGGGGCCGGGCGAAGCCCGCGTCGAAGTCCGCGACCGGCGGCGGCGGGGTACGGGTCGCCGCGAAGGCGGCGTCGGGCGCCTGCGGCTCCTGCGGCGGCACGGCCTGGGGCGGCTGCGGGGCCTGGGGGTGCGGGGCCGGGGGCTGCGCGGCCTGGGGCTGCGCGGGCGGCGGGAAGCCGGCGCCGGGCGCGGCCTGCGGGGCCGGGCCGGGCGTCGGGGTGACACCGGGCACCCGGCGCGCGAGCGGCGGCGGCGCGGCGGCAGCGGCGGCCGCGGGCATCTGCGCGGACGCGGCGGACGGCGCGGGCGGCGGGGCGGGCTGCTTGCGCGGGGCGAACCAGTTGTTCGCGGCGGGCGCCTCGGGCTCGCCGCCCTCCGGCTCCGGCGCGGCCTCGATCCGGGTCGGCTGGGGGCGCGGCGGGAGCGCGGGCCGGGACCCGGTGGCCGGGGCGGCGTCCTGCGCGGGCGCCGGAGGCTGCGCCGCGGCGTCGGACGAGGCGGAGTTGGTGCCCATCGCCTTGCGCACGACCACCGGCGGGATCGGCCGCGAGCCCGGGATGTTGATCCGGATCCGGGTCGTCAGGGTGGTCTCGGTCTTGGGCCCGTCGGATTCGGGCGTGGACGGCTTGGAAGTCACAGGGTTCTCCTCCGGGGCAGTCGCCGCGCCAGGCCCGGGCACCGTCGTGGACGGGTACTGGCCGGTTCCGTACGGCGGCGTACCCGAGGGATAGGCGGCTCCTCCGGACCCCTGGGGCCCGGAGGACGAACTGTCGGTTTCACGACTCAAGGCAGGTTCTCCCGGTTGGCTCCGCCGCCCGTCATTCCGTGCGCGGGCAGCTCGGCGGCCCGTCCACCATACTGGCCGCCGCCCGCACGCAACTGTCCGGCGGGAATCAGGGGTTCCTCATAGCGCCCGCCAAACCCCCCTGAACTGCCCCGGTGGCGGCCCCGCGGGCCCGGCGGCCGGATCGCCTACAGGGTCCGACACCACGTCACTTGGCAGGCCCCGAGGCCGAAACCGGCCGATCCTCGGGGAGGCGCATCGTGGCACACATCACAGCCAGCACCGTTCCACCCAAAAGGTAGGCGTACATCCCGATTCCGGACGAACTGAGGATGAAGTCCCCCTCCGGGCGCGGGACGCCGAGCAGGACGTAGGAGAGGAACCAGCCGGCCGCCGCACCGCCGATACCGACGCCGGTCCCGAGCGCGATCCGGCCACCGAGGAAGAGCCCGAAGAGGGCCAGCAGCGCGAGCAGCAGACCGGCGGGGAACCACAGGTCCACCACGAGCCAGCCGGCGGCGCCGGTCAGGGCGCCGAGCACGAGCAGGGCGAGGCAGCCGGCGATCCGGCCCGCCGTCAGCTTGGCGGTCATGCCTCGACCCCCGCGAAGAGGTCGCGCTCGCGGCGGCCCGCCGGGGCGCCGGGACGGCCCTCGGCCAGCTCGTAGTATTCGCGGGCGAACAGCGGCTGCGCGAGGTCGTTGGAGAGGGCGAAGAAGGGGCCGTCCACCGCGATCTGGGTGGCGTGGGCGCGCATGGCGGCCGCCTTGGCCGCCACCAGGGCCTCGTCGGCGTCGATCTCGGCGGTGATCCGCGCGTCCTCGACCACGCCCGGTACGTCCTGGGGCGAGGCGACGCCGGGGAAGGCGAGCGCGGTGCCGGCGGCGGCCAGCCGGGCGAAGCCCTCCTCGACCACCGAGAGCGGCACCCGGTTCCAGTAGATCTTCCCGATGGTGTGCGGCTCGCCGAGGTCGCGCCGGTAGGCGGTCTCCGCGGCCAGTTCGGCGGCGCGCATGGCGACGCGGTGGGCCTGGATGTGGTCCGGGTGGCCGTAGCCGCCGTCCGGGTCGTAGGTGACGAGCACCTGCGGGCGCAGCGCGCGGATCACCTCGACGAGGTACGCCGCGGCCTCGTCCACGTCGGCGGCCCAGAAGGCACCGGGGCGGTGGTTCTGCGGGGTGCCCATCATCCCGGAGTCCCGGAAGCGGCCGGGGCCGCCGAGGAACCGGTGGTCGTGGACGCCCAGTTCGGCCATGGCGGCGGCGAGCTCGCCGATCCGGTGGGAGCCGAGGGTGTCCTCGCGGTCGGCCGCCAGATGGGCGAGCGCGGGCGGGATGACCTCGCCCTCCTCGCCCAGGGTGCAGGTCACCAACGCGACGTGCGCGCCCTCGGCCGCGTACTTGGCCATGGTGACGCCGTTGTTGATGGACTCGTCGTCGGGGTGCGCGTGCACGAGGAGCAGACGACGGGCGGGAAGACCGTTCATGGGCCTAGCGTAGGGGGTGCCCCGGCGCGGGCCCGGCCTGCCCGCCCGGCCCGGCGGGCCGGACGGACCACGACGCCCCAGGGCCTAGAACTTGAGGCCGCTGATCATGCTCGCCACATTCGAGGTGAGCTGGCTGAGGGTCGGGGCGATGGTGGAACTCGCCAGGTAGAAGCCGAGCAGCACACAGACCACCGCGTGCCCTGCCTTGAGGCCCGCCCTGCGGACCAGCAGGAAAACGATGATCGCCAGCAGCACCACGGCTGAGATCGAGAGTGCCACGGCGTTTCACCTCCACGTCGAGCGGACATCCGGTACGCGTATTCGTGCTCGGCGGGAGTCATACCCACCGTGCGCTACGGATCATAACTATCCGTGCCAGCGCATCGATCGAAATCCGGCAGCACGAGGGGCGCATGCCGCGCACGGCCGGGGTCATGAGAAGGCCGGCCGGGGGGCGTCTGCGCCCCCCGGCCGGCTGTCGGCACCCGCACGGCCGCACGGCATCCAGGCTGCCCGCCCCGGATCTCGGGGCAGAAACGGTCAAGTTGCCCGCAGGTAAACCGAGTTGGGCCGATGCGACTGTCTCGCTATGTGGGACCCGGCGGGTGGCCGGAAATGATCGCCCCGAGGGGTCCCTTCCGGTCATTCCCCGGCCGGCCCCGGCTCCTGCGGCGGAGCCGGCGGCACCACCTGCTTCTCGGCCGCGAAATGACACGCCGACGGGTGCGCCGCCGGTCCCCCGGTGAAGGCGGACGGGACCGCGAGCAGCGGGACCTCCGTCGTGCACCGGGGCCGCGCCTTCCAGCAGCGGGTACGGAAGCGGCAGCCCGAGGGCGGGTTCGCCGGGGAGGGCACGTCACCGGTGAGGATGATCCGCTCGCGGCGGGCGCGGGCCTCCGGGTCGGGTACGGGCACGGCCGAGAGCAGTGCCTGGGTGTACGGGTGGGTGGGGTGCTCGTAGATCTCGGTGTCGGTGCCGATCTCGACCACCCGGCCGAGGTACATGACCCCGACCCGGTCGGAGATGTGCCGCACGATCGAGAGGTCGTGCGCGATGAACACGTAGGACAGGTCGAATTCGCTCTGGAGCCGTTCCAGCAGGTTGACGACCTGGGCCTGGACGGAGACGTCCAGGGCCGAGACCGGCTCGTCGGCGACGATGATCTCGGGGCGCAGGGCCAGCCCGCGCGCGATGCCGATGCGCTGGCGCTGGCCGCCGGAGAACTGGTGCGGGTAGCGGTTGACGTACTCCGGGTTGAGCCCGACCACGTCCAGGAGCTCCTGGACCCGGCGCCGCCGGTCGCCCTTCGGGGCCACCTCGGGGTGGATCTCGTACGGCTCCCCGATGATGTCGCCGACCGTCATGCGCGGGTTGAGGGAGGTGTAGGGGTCCTGGAAGACCATCTGGATGTTGCGGCGCACGGCCTTGAGGGCCCGCCCCGACAGCCGGCTGATGTCCTCGCCCTTGTAGAGGATGGAGCCCGCCGTGGGCCGCTCCAGGTGGACGAGCATCTTGGCCACCGTGGACTTGCCGCAGCCGGACTCCCCCACGATGCCCAGGGTCTCGCCCGCGCGCAGGCCGAAGGAGACCCCGTCGACCGCCTTGACCGCGCCGACCTGCTTGCGGAACAGCACCCCCTGGGTCAGCGGGTAGTGCTTGACCAGGTCCTTCACTTCGAGAAGGGACTCAGCCATGCAGGCACTCCTTCCAGAAGTGGCAGGCACTGGCCCGCCGGACGGGCGAGTCCGTCACCTCGTACAGCGGCGGCACATCGGTGCGGCAGACCTCGCGGGCCATCGGGCAGCGCGGGTTGAAGGCGCAGCCGGGCGGGATGCGCAGCAGGTTGGGCGGCAGGCCCTTGATCGCGTAAAGCTCCTGGCCCTTCTGGTCCAGGCGCGGGATGGAGTCGAGCAGGCCGCGGGTGTACGGATGGGCCGGGGCCTTGTAGATCTCGTGGACCGGGGCGGTCTCGACGATCCGGCCCGCGTACATGACCGCGATCTTGTCGGCCACGTCCGCGACGACGCCGAGGTCGTGGGTGATCAGGATCAGGCCCATGTTCAGCTCCCGCTGGAGCTCGGCCAGCAGGTCCATCACCTGGGCCTGCACGGTGACGTCCAGGGCGGTCGTGGGCTCGTCCGCGATGATCAGCGAGGGCTCCAGGGCCAGCGCCATGGCGATCATGATGCGCTGGCGCATGCCGCCGGAGAACTGGTGCGGGTAGTCCCCCACCCGCTGCTTCGCCGCGGGGATCTTCACCCGGTCCATGAGCTCGACGGCCCGGGCCCGGGAGTCCTTGCGGGACATCCCGCGGTGGACCTCGTACATCTCCCCGAGCTGCTTGCCGACGGTCAGCACCGGGTTGAGGGAGGACAGCGCGTCCTGGAAGATCATCGCCATCTCGGCGCCGCGGATCCTGCGCCGCTCCTCCTCCTTTATGCGCAGCAGGTCGCGGCCCTTGAAGAGGATCTCGCCGCCCGCGATCCGGCCCGGCGGCATGTCCAGGATCCCCATCACGGCCTGGGCGGTGACGGACTTGCCGGAGCCGGACTCGCCGAGCACGGCCAGGGTCTCGCCCTCGTCCACCGCGTAGGTGACCCCGTTGACCGCCTTCGCGACCCCGTCGCGCGTGGTGAACTCGACGTGCAGGTCGCGGACTTCGAGCAGCATCTACGGGGCTCCTCAGCGCAGCTTGGGGTCGAGGGCGTCGCGCACCGCGTCGCCGAGCATGATGAAGGCGAGCACGGTCAGGCTCAGGGCTCCGGCCGGCCAGAGCAGCATGTGCGGGGCGTTGCGGATCTGCGGGGCGGCGTTGGAGATGTCGATGCCCCAGGAGACCGTGGGCGGGCGCAGGCCGACGCCGAGGAAGGACAGCGTGGCCTCCAGGGCGATGTAGGTGCCGAGCGCGATGGTGGCGACGACGATGACCGGGGCGACGGCGTTGGGGGCCACGTGCCGCAGCAGCATCCGGCCGTTCCCGGCGCCGAGGGCGCGGGCGGCCTGGACGTAGTCGTTCTGCTTGGCGGTGATGACCGAGCCGCGGGCGATACGGGCGATCTGCGGCCAGCCGAGGAGCACGATGAAGCCGACCACGGGCCAGACGGTGCTGCTGGTGACGACGGAGAGGAAGACCAGCCCGCCGAGGACCACGGGGATGCCGAAGAAGATGTCCGCGACCCGGGAGAGCAGGGAATCGCTCCAGCCGCCGAAGAACCCGGCGAGCCCGCCGAGGGCGGAGCCGAGCAGAGCGGCGCCGAGGGTGGCGCAGACGCCTACGGTGATGGAGGCGCGGGCCCCGTAGACCGTGCGGGTGTAGACGTCGCAGCCCTGCCGGTCGTAGCCGAAGGGGTGGCCCGGGGCGGATCCCTCCTGCGATTTGGACAGGTCGCACTGGAGCGGGTCGCCGCTGGCGATCAGCTGGGGCCAGATGGAGATCACCACGAGGAAGAGGATCAGCAGCGAGGAGAGCAGGAAGACGGGATTGCGGCGCAGTTGGTGCCAGGCGTCGGACCACAGGGAGCGGGCCGGTTCGGAGGGGCCGGGGCCGGGCGGGCCCGGGGTCTTGTCGACGCCCTCCACGCTCTCGGCCTCGTCCAGTGCGAGATCCATGGGTCCCCCCAGACCGGTGGGCGAGACGGCTTCCTTGGGGCGGGGGCCGACGGGGTCGTAGCCGGCCGGTTCGGGGCGCTCGGGATCAGGCATAACGGATCCTCGGGTCCAGGACCGCGTAGAGCAGGTCGACGAGCAGGTTCGCCAGCAGGAAGACGATGACGAGGATGGTCACGAAGCCGACGACCGTGGGCGAGTTGTTGCGCAGGATGCCCTGGTAGAGCTGGTAGCCGACGCCGTGGATATTGAAGATCCGCTCGGTGACGATGGCGCCGCCCATCAGGGCGCCGATGTCGGTGCCGATGAAGGTGATCACCGGGATCAGCGAGTTGCGCAGCAGGTGCCGGGTGATGACCCGGTGGCGGGGCAGGCCCTTGGCGACCGCGGTGCGGACGTAGTCGGCCTTGACGTTCTCCGCGATGGAGGTGCGCGAGAGCCGGGTGACGTAGGCCAGGGAGACCAGGGCGAGCACGATGCCGGGCAGGATCAGCTCGTTCAGCGGGGCGTCCGGGGAGACCGTGGGGCGTACCCAGCCCCATTTCACGCCCAGGAGGTACTGGAGCAGGTAGCCGGTGACGAAGGTGGGCACGGAGATGACCACCAGGGTGAGCACGAGCACCGAGGTGTCGACGGTCCTGCCCCGGCGCAGCCCGCTGAGCACGCCGAGGGTGATGCCGATGACGATCTCGAAGAAGATCGCGACGAGGGTCAGCCGCAGGGTCACCGGGAAGGCGCTGGCCATCAGCTCCGTGACGGACTGGCCGTTGAAGGCGGTGCCGAAGTCGCCCTGGAAGATCTGCCCCATGTAGTGCAGGTACTGCTTCCACAGGGGCTGGTCGAGGTAGAGGTCCTTGCGGATGCGGGCGGCGGTGGCGGGGTCGGGGGCCTTGTCCCCGAAGAGGGCCGCGACCGGGTCACCGAGCGCGTACACCATGAAGAAGATCAGGAACGTGCTGCCGATGAACACCGGGATCATCTGGAGCAGCCGCCGGATCACATAACGTCCCATGGAGTGCTCCATGCTGTTGGCGGGCGCGGCGGGCCCCCCGCGCGGCGGAGGGCCCGGATCCGGGAAGGGGTCAGCCGACCTTGATCTGGTCGTAGACGGGGACGCTGAACTGGTTGAGGGTCACGTCCGTCAGCCGCTCGGAGTAGCCCGCGCTGCCGTTCTGGTACCAGAGCGGGATGGACGGCATCTGCTCGGCGAGGACCTTCTCCGACTCCTGGAAGGTGGCGACGGCCTTGGCGGCGTCGCTCTCCCGGTTCGCCGCGTCGACGAGGGAGTCGAACTCCTTGTTGCTGAACTTCCCGTAGTTGGAGGAGGCGCCCGTGTAGTAGAGCGGCTGGAGGAAGTTCTGGATCAGCGGGTAGTCGGCCTGCCAGCCGGAGCGGAAGGGGCCGGTCAGCTTGAAGGCGCTCTGCTGGTTGCGGAAGTCAGCGAAGGTGCCGACCGGGTTGACCGTGCAGACGGGGCCCTCGCCCAGCGCGTTGTTGACGCTGTTGCAGACGGCGTCCATCCAGTCGCGGTGCGAGCCGGTGTCCACGTTGGAGGTCAGCGTCACCTTGCCGCCGGGCAGCCCGCCGCCCTCCTGGATCAGCTTCTTGGCCTCGGCCGGGTCGTAGACGCAGGCGTCGCCGCAGGCGGTGGAGGAGAAGCCGCCCTTCTCGCCGAGCGCGGGCGAGGTCCAGTCCTTGGCGGGGGTGCGGGTCTCCTGGAAGATCTGCTTGGTGATCTCGTCCCGGTTGATGGCCCGGGAGATGCCCTGGCGGACCTTCTCCATGCCGGGCTTGTTCCACTGGGCGTCGTACAGCGGGAAGGTGAGGGTCTGGATGATCAGGGCGGGCTGGTTGATGTACCGGTCGCCGAGGTCGTCCTTGACGTTCTTGAGCTGCTGGGCGGGGACGTCGTCGACGAGGTCGAGGTTGCCGGAGATCAGGTCGGTGTAGGCGGTGTTGTTGTCGGTGTAGACCTTGAGGTCCACGCCGCCGTTCTGCGCCTTGTCCTGGCCGGGGTAGCCGTCCCACGTGCGCAGCTTCATGCCGGTGCCCTTGGTGTAGGAGTCCACCAGGTACGGGCCGTTGCCGACGGGCTTGTCCAGCCAGCCGGCGTGGTCGGTGAAGAAGGCTTTGGGCAGCGGGGAGAACGCCTGGTAGCCCAGGGTGTCGGGCCAGGTGGAGAAGGTGTCCTTGAGGGCGACGGTGAAGGTCTTGGGGTCCTTGACCACCAGCCCGGACATCGTCTTCGCCTTGGGCTCCCCGGAGGCCGGGTGCACGTCGTCGTAGCCGACGATGTTCGAGAAGAAGGGCGAGTTGTTCTGCTTGTTGCGCACGTCGGCGCCGTAGTTCCAGGCGTCCACGAAGGACTGCGCGGTGACCGGCTCGTCGTTGCTGAACTTCCAGCCGTCCTTGAGGGTGACGGTGAAATTCCGGCTGTCGCTCGTCTGGATCGACTGGGCGAGCATGTCCTTGGCCTCGCCGGTCTTGGGGTCGTAGCGCTTGAGGCCCCGGAAGAGCATGTCGAGGACCTTGCCGCCCTGCACCTCGTTGGTGTTCGCGGGCTCCAGGGGATTCTGCGGATCACCCCAGGACGAGCTCACGATCCCCGCGTCGCCGCCTCCGCCGCTGTCGCTCCCGCCGCCGCAGGCCGTCGCCGCGAGGGCGACGGCCACCGCACATGCGGCCCACTGGGCGTGGGTGGCTCCGCGCATGGAGTGCCTCCTATGGGTCCCAAGATTCACTTAGGGGCCAATGTCACCCCATGCCGGGGTTCCCGCACTCCTCGTTGGACCGATTGCACCCGCGCGTCCCGCCGCTGTCACTCCTGCGAGTGCACCGCCGGCTCCGGGGGACGGACAGGCCCGGACATGACGGAACGGCCGGTCCCGGGCGCCGTGGGGCGCCGGGACCGGCCGTTTCCGGTGGTACGGGGATCAGACCGCCAGGATGGCCTTCTCCTCGGCGAAGTGGCACGCGGACTCGTGCGCCGCCGGGGTGTTGATGCCCTTGAAGCGCTCCGGGATCGCCAGCAGCGGCTCCTCGACGGAGCACTTGTCCTGGACCTTCCAGCAGCGGGTGCGGAAGCGGCAGCCCGACGGCGGGTTGGCCGGGGACGGGACGTCACCGGTGAGGATGATGCGCTCGCGGGACTCGCGGACCGCGGGGTCCGGGACCGGGACCGCCGACAGCAGCGCCTGGGTGTAGGGGTGCGTCGGGTGGTCGTAGATCTCGGCGTCGGTGCCGATCTCGGCCATCTTGCCGAGGTACATGACGCCGACGCGGTCCGAGATGTGCCGGACGATCGAGAGGTCGTGCGCGATGAAGATGTAGGACAGGTTGAACTCGTCCTGCAGCTTCTCCATCAGGTTGATGACCTGCGCCTGCACCGACACGTCGAGCGCGGAGACCGGCTCGTCGCAGATGATGATCTCCGGGTTGAGCGCGAGGCCGCGGGCGATGCCGATGCGCTGGCGCTGGCCGCCGGAGAACTGGTGCGGGTAGCGGTTGATGTACTCCGGGTTCAGGCCCACGACGTCCAGGAGCTCCTGGACCTTGCGGCGCCGGTCGCCCTTCGGGGCCACCTCGGGGTGGATCTCGAAGGTCTCCCCGATGATGTCGCCGACCGTCATCCGCGGGTTCAGCGAGGTGTACGGGTCCTGGAACACCATCTGGATGTTGCGGCGCACGGCCTTGAGGGCGCGGCCGGACAGCTTGGTGATGTCCTGGCCCTTGTAGAAGACCTCGCCGGCGGTGGCGCGCTCCAGGTTCATCAGGAGCTTGGCCACCGTGGACTTGCCGCAGCCGGACTCGCCGACGATGCCCAGGGTCTCGCCCTGGTACAGCTCGAAGGACACGCCGTCGACGGCCTTGACCGCGCCGACCTGCTTCTTGAACAGGATGCCCTGGGTCAGCGGGAAGTGCTTGACCAGGTTGCGGACCTGGAGGATCGGCTCGCGCTCGGGGGTCGTCTTGCTGAGCTCAGCCATGGATCTGGTCCTTCCAGAAGTGGCACGCGCTCCCGCGGCCGGGCAGTTCGGTGCCGTCCAGCTCGGTGACCGGGTGCAGGACCGGGATCTCCGTACGGCAGATGTCCTGCGCCTTGGGGCACCGGGGGCTGAAGGCACAGCCCGCCGGGATGCGGAGCAGGTTGGGCGGCAGGCCCTTGATCGCGTAGAGCTCCTGGCCCTTCTGGTCCAGGCGCGGGATCGAGTCCAGCAGGCCCCGGGTGTACGGGTGCGAGGGACGCTTGTAGATCTCGTGGACCGGAGCGGTCTCGACGATCCGGCCCGCGTACATGACGGCGATCTTGTCCGCGACGTCGGCGACGACGCCGAGGTCGTGGGTGATCAGGATCAGGCCCATGTTCATCTCGCGCTGGAGCTCCGCGAGCAGGTCCATGACCTGGGCCTGGACCGTCACGTCGAGGGCCGTGGTGGGCTCGTCGGCGATGATCAGGTCGGGCTCCAGGGCCAGCGCCATGGCGATCATGATGCGCTGGCGCATACCGCCGGAGAACTGGTGCGGGTAGTCGCCCACGCGCGCTTTGGCGGCGGGGATCTTCACGCGGTCCATGAGCTCGATGGCCTTGACCTTCGAGTCCTTCTTGGACATGCCGCGGTGGACCCGGAACATCTCGCCGAGCTGGTCGCCCACCGAGTAGACCGGGTTCAGCGAGGACAGCGCGTCCTGGAAGATCATCGCCATCTTGTCGCCGCGGAGCTTGCGGCGCTCCTCGTCGGACATCTTGAGGATGTCGCGGCCGTGGAAGCGCACCTCGCCGCCGGCGACCCGTCCGGGCGGGGAGTCGAGGATGCCCATGATCGCCTGGGCGGTGACGGACTTGCCGGAGCCGGACTCGCCGAGCACGGCGAGGGTCTCGCCGGCGCGGACGCTGTAGCTCACGCCGTTGACGGCCTTGGCGACCCCGTCACGGGTCTTGAACTCGACCTGGAGGTTGTCCACCTCCAGGAGCGGCGCGGCGGAAGCTCCGCCCGTCTCCGCAACGCTGAGAATCTCCGACGTGGTCACGCCGCCACCTTCGTCCTGCTTGCTGATGTTGTCTCGGAGCATCGGGCGGCCCTACCGCAGCTTCGGGTCGAGCGCGTCGCGCAGACCGTCACCGACGAAGGCGAAGCCCAGCACGGTGACGACGACGAACAGGCTGGGGTAGACCCAGAGGTAGTCGTGGACGCCGATGAACGCCTGCCCGGCCGCCAGCATGTTGCCCCACTCCGGGACGTCGACCGGGACACCGGCGCCGAGGAAGGAGAGCGCCGCGACACCGATGATCGTGGTGCCGACGTTGAAGGTCGCGTAGACCAGCACGGCGGTCAGCGAGTTGGGCAGGATGTGCGTGCGGACGATCCGCCAGCCGCCGGCGCCGAGCGCCTTGGCCGCGTGGACGTAGTCCATCTCGCGCACCGACAGGATCGAGCTGCGCAGCAGCCGGGACACGGTCGCCCACGAGAACACCGCGAGCGAGATGATGACCGGCGTGATACCGCGGCCGGTGACCAGGATGATGACGACGGCACCGATCATCAGCGGGAACGCGAGGAAGACGTCCGCGATGCGCATGACGAGGGTGTCGGCGAAGCCGGCGAAGTAACCGGCGATGGCACCGAGGGCCACACCGATGAGCACGGCGAAGAAGATCGAGGCGAGGCCGACGAACATGGCCACGCGGGTACCGGCGATGAGGCGCGAGAACATGTCGCGGCCCAGGGCGTCGGTGCCCATCCAGTGCGTGCCGTTGGGCGACGCGAGGGTGTTCTCCAGGTCCTGCGCACCGGGGTCGAACGGCGTCAGCATGTTGCCGAAGAGCGCGGTGAGGAACAGCAGGGTGATGATCACGAGACCGACGACGGCCAGCTTGTTCTGGACGAAGCGGTGGCGGATCTCACCGAACTGGGTGAGCTGCTTGGGGGTTGCTTCGGGGGCGGCCGGGGCGGCCGGCACGGGGCTCTCGTCCCCGATCGCCGGGCTCTTGACGAGCTCAGACATGAGGAAATCCTCCTTGGGGGCGGTCAGCTGAGGCGGATACGCGGGTCGAGGGCCGCGTACAGCAGGTCCACGATGAGGCTGAGGACGACGAAGATCGCGACGCTGTAGGTCACGACCCCGATCACGATCGGGTTGTTCTGCTGCTGGATCGCCTGAACCAGTGCCAGACCGACACCGTCCCAGTTGAAGATCGCTTCAGTGATGAGCGCACCACCGAGGAGCGCACCGAACGAGATGCCCAGGTAAGTGACCACGGGAATCGACGAGTTGCGCAGGACGTGCTTGAACAGCACGCGACGGCGCGGGAGTCCCTTGGCCACCGCGGTCTTCACGTAGTCGGCGCGCAGGACTTCGAGCATCGTGCCGCGCGTGAGGCGGGCGACGAAGGCGATGTCCGTGATGGCGAGGGTGACCGCGGGAAGGATCATTCCTTCGAGCTTGTCGCCGCCGAGTTGCGGGAACCACTGGAGTTCGACCGCGAACCACTTCATGAGCAGCATGCCGATCACGAAGGTCGGGAAGCCGACCGCCATGGTCGTAAAGAATGTCGTGGCCATGTCCAGGATGCTGTATCTGTACAGGGCGGCGATGATGCCGACCCCCATACCGAACACCGTGACGAGGACGATGGCCAGAACGGCCAGCTTCGCCGTGTTCTGCAGCTTCGGGCCGAGGATCTCGGACACCTCGCGGCGCTGGACGAAGTCCTCGCCGAGGTCTCCGGTCGCCACCTTCGACACGTAGTTCACATACTGCTCGGGCAACGACTTGTCGAGCCCGTACCGCGCCTTGAGCTCCGCGACCACAGCTGGGTCACGAGCCTTGTCGCTGCCCGCGATCGAACCCACGGGATCACCGGGGAGAACGAACAGACAAGCGAACAGAACCATGGTCGCGCCGATGAGGACTATGACCATCTGCCCGAGGCGACGGGCGACGTACCTTCCCATGTTTGTGCCTCTCTACCTGGCCGCTTCTGGGAGCAGCGGCCTCCGGCCCGACGAAAAGGGGCCGGCTCTCGGCCGGCGGGGATTGCCCGCGGATGTGAGGGGTGCCGAAGTAAAAACGGCCTGCCGAGCGGGGCCGCGGCCCTCCGGTCACCCGGGGGCCGCGGCGCGGTCGCTCCTGACGGATATACCGTCCGAACCGATTACTTCTTGAGCGAGATCTTCTCGAGGATCGGGTCCTCGTTGAAGTTGATGTCGTCCAGACCGTTGAACTTGTCGGTCGCCATCAGGCGGAACTGGGAGCGGTTGAAGGTCGGGATGAGGGCCATGTCCTCCATGGCCATCTTCTCGGCCTGCTTGTACATGGCCAGGCGCGCGGCCTCGTCCTTGGTGGCACGAGCCGTGTCGATCAGCTTGTCGAACTCGGGGTTGTTGTAACGGACGCGGTTGTCACCGGTCACGTTGCCCTCGGCGTCCTTGTTCATCGAGGCCGAGTGCAGCAGCGGGAACAGGAAGTTCTCCGGGGTCGGGTAGTCCGCGCCCCACGCGAAGCGGTAGATGCCGGTGGCGCCGCCGCCCTGCTGCTCCTTGAGCATGCCCGGGAAGTCCTTGCCGTCCAGCTTGACCTTGACGCCGAGAACGTCCTCGAGCTGCTTCGCGATGGCCTGGACCCACTCTTCGTGGCCCGCACCGGTGTTGAAGCTGAACTTGATCTCGGTACCCGGCTTCAGGCCGCCCTTCTCGGCGTACTCCTTGGCCTTGGCGGGGTCCTGCTTGATGCAGGAGACGCACAGGTCCTTCTGGTACGCCTTCGGGAACGACGGCGGGACGATGGTGGCCGACGGGGTCTGGAAGCCCTGGAAGACACCCTTGGCGATGGCCTGACGGTCGATCGCGTAGGAGATCGCCAGACGGGCGTCCTTGTTGTTCGTCGGGCCGTTGTCACCGATCGGCAGAACGAAGTTCATGCCGTTGGTGTCCTTGGCGAACCACTTGTTCTGCGGCTTGTACTTCGCCTCGGCCGTCTTGAGCATCGGCGTCGGGATGTGCGCGTAGTCGAAGGTGCCGGCCTGGAAGCCGTCGTACTCGAGCTGCTGCGCGGTCTTGTCGTTGAGGAGGGTGACCTGGACCTTGTCCAGCTTCGCCTTCTCCAGCGAGTACTCGTCGTTGCGGACGAGGTTGATCGCCTTGTTGTGCTCCCAGGTGCCGTCCATCTTGAACGGACCGTTACCGACGGGGGCCTCGCCGAACGCCTTGTCCTCTTCGCCGACCTTGGCGACCTTCGGGACGGGGCTGTAGGCGTTGTGCGCCGTCTTCAGGACGAACTCGCAGTCCGCCTTGGCGAGGTCCACCTTGATGGTGTGCGGGTCCGGGGTGGTGACACCGGAGAAGGTCTTGGCCGAGCCGTCCTGCAGCTGCTCGTAACCCTTGATGCCGGCGAAGTGGTACGCGACGTCCGACGCGGCGGCCTTGTGCGCGGCACGGGCCCAGCCACGGGCGAACGCCTCGGAGTCGACGACCTCGCCGTTGGAGAACTTGGTGTCCGGCTTGATCTTGAAGGTCCAGGAGGTGCAACCCTCGTCCGAGGACGCCGACTCGGCGAGCAGCGGCTCGGCCAGACCGTCGGGCGTGTTCCCGTACAGACCGGTGAACAGGGCGTTGGCGAGCAGCACGCCCGTGGACTCGTGGGCACGCCCCGGGTCGATGGTGTCCGGCTCGGTGCTGCCGAGGCGGAACGTGCCGCCGCCGGCAGTGTTGCCCTTGTCCTTGCTGTCACCGCTACCGCCGCCACAGGCGGTCGCGGCCAGGGCGACGACAACCGCGCCCACGACCCACTTGGCGCTCTTGGCACCGCGCATGGGTTTCCTCCTCATGAGTCCACTGATCGACTTGAGGGGCACGAAAGCCTCGCCGACACCCCTGACGGCGAGTGAGTTCCTGCCCGTAGTGTGCTCGCGAGTCGGCGCGATCCCCACATCGCGTGACCCATTGACCCGAGCTCAATGGAGCCATCCTCAGGGACTGCCAGGCCGTAAACCACACTTAAGTGGTCTCGTTTTCACAACATCGATCCGCGTCAGAAACCCGAAATCCGGACAAACGGATAGGAGACAGACACGTGCGAAACGGACGGTTAGCTCATCTTCCGGAGTGTCACGGTCGGTATGCGGACACCTGAACGCAAAAATCCGCTTGACAGAAGCGAACAGCCCCTCCCGTCACGGACTCCATGACGGGGAGGGGCTGCTGTGTTCCCACGGTCGCGCGGCCTCCTATGGCTACCGCGCCGCCGGCCCGGGCAAACCCGGGACCGGCCGACCGAACTGGCTTACTACTTGGCGGACTTGGCGCGCGACGCGGTGCGCGAACGCTCCTTCTGGTCCAGCACGACCTTGCGGATGCGGACGGCCTCCGGGGTCACCTCGACGCACTCGTCGTCGCGGCAGAACTCCAGGGACTGCTCCAGCGAGAGCTTCCGCGGCGGGACGATCGCCTCGAAGCTGTCGGCGGAGGAGGAGCGCATGTTGGTGAGCTTCTTCTCCTTGGTGATGTTCACGTCCATGTCGTCGGCGCGGGAGTTCTCGCCGACGATCATGCCCTCGTACACCTCGGTGCCGGGGTCGGTGAACAGGACGCCGCGCTCCTGGAGGTTGGTCATCGCGAAGGCGGTGACCGCACCGGCGCGGTCGGCGACCAGGGAGCCGTTGTTGCGGGTGACCAGCTGGCCGAACCACGGCTCGTGGCCCTCGTGGATCGAGTGGCCGATGCCGGTGCCGCGGGTCTGCGTCAGGAACTCCGTACGGAAGCCGATGAGGCCGCGGGACGGGACGACGAACTCCATGCGGACCCAGCCGGAGCCGTGGTTCGACATGTTGTCCATGCGGCCCTTGCGGACGCCCATGAGCTGCGTGACGGCGCCCATGTGCTCCTCGGGCACGTCGATCGTCATGCGCTCGACCGGCTCGTGCACCTTGCCGTCGACCTCGCGGGTGACGACCTGCGGCTTGCCGATGGTCAGCTCGAAGCCCTCACGGCGCATCTGCTCGACGAGGATCGCCAGCGCGAGCTCACCGCGGCCCTGGACCTCCCAGGCGTCCGGGCGCTCGGTGTCGAGGACGCGCAGCGAGACGTTACCGATCAGCTCGCGGTCGAGGCGGTCCTTGACCTGGCGGGCCGTGACCTTGCGGTCCTTGACCGCGGCCTTGGCGTCGGCGCCCTTGCCGGAGCCGCCGCGGCCGACCATCGGGGAGGTGTTGGTGCCGATGACCATGGAGATGGCCGGCTCGTCCACCGTGATGAGCGGCAGGGCGATCGGGTTCTCCGGGTCGGCCAGGGTCTCGCCGATCATGATCTCGGGGATACCGGCCACCGCGCAGATGTCACCGGGGCCGGCGACCTCGGCCGGCTTGCGGGTGAGCGCCTCGGTCATCATCAGCTCGGTGATGCGGACGCTGGAGATCGAGCCGTCGCGCTTGATCCAGGCCACGGTCTGGCCCTTGCGCAGCTCGCCCTGCTCGACGCGGAGCAGCGCGATGCGGCCGAGGAAGTTGTCGGCGTCCAGGTTGGTGACGTGGGCCTGGAGCGGGGCCTCCTCGTCGTACACCGGGGCCGGGACGTGCTCCAGGATGGTGGAGAAGAACGGCTCCAGGTTCTCGCTGTCGGCGGGGACGGTGCCGTCCTCCGGCTTGGTCAGCGAGGCGATGCCGTCACGGCCGCAGGCGTAGACGATCGGGAACTCGATCTGGTCCTCGTCGGCGTCCAGGTCGAGGAAGAGGTCGTACGTCTCGTTGACGACCTCGTCGATCCGGGAGTCCGGGCGGTCCGTCTTGTTGATGCAGAGGATGACGGGCTTCCGCTGCTGGAGCGCCTTGCGGAGCACGAAGCGGGTCTGGGGCAGCGGACCCTCGGAGGCGTCCACCAGCAGGACGACGGCGTCGACCATCGACAGACCGCGCTCGACCTCGCCACCGAAGTCGGCGTGGCCGGGGGTGTCGATGATGTTGATCGTGATCGGGGCCCCGCCGTCCTTGGGGTGATACTTCACCGCCGTGTTCTTGGCGAGGATCGTGATGCCCTTCTCACGCTCCAGGTCGTTCGAGTCCATCATGCGGTCGTCGAGCTGCTGGTGGGCGGCGAAGGCACCGGCCTGCTTGAGCATGGCATCGACGATGGTCGTCTTGCCATGGTCGACGTGGGCGACGATGGCGACGTTACGGATGTCGTGGCGCGTGGGCACTTCGGCGCTTCTCCCGGGATCGTGGATGGCGTCGCGTACGGCCTGGCACGCGAGCCTCTGCCGGGCGGAAAACCTGCCACGGCCTTACCCCATGGTACGTCGCGTGGCGGGAAGTGCCTGCCGGGGGGTCTGTCAAGGGGCCGGACGCAGGAGCGCGGCCGAGCGTGAGGTGGGGTGCCCGGACCGCCCTGCCGACCGGAAAACATGCGGGTCAACGGGCATGCACGACCTTGCCCGCCGGAGGTCCGGCGGGCAAGGGACTTGAGTCACATCTGAGCTTGTGACCCGCGGGTCAACCTGACAGGCACCGCTTTGTCACCACATCTTTCCCGCTGCTTCCTTCTCCTGGTTCCCGCTCCTGGTTCCCGCTCCTGGCGCACGGCGCTACTTCTTCGCCCTGTCCTTGGCGGACGCGGCCTTCTTCCAGCCGATGTCCTGATAGCGGGGAGCGCCGAGGCCGAAGGCGCCCGCGTTCACCAGCCCCGGCTTGACGGCCACCAGCTCGGGGCGCTGATAGAGCGGGATGGAACCGGCCGCGGCCCAGATCCGGGCATCGGCCTTGCGCATCAGCTCGCGGGACTGCTGCTCGTCCAGCTCGCCGACCGCCTGGTCGAACAGCTGGTCGATGTGGTCGGTGCCGACGCGGGTGTAGTTCTGCTCGACGAGCAGCGAGCCGTCCGCGGCCGGCTCCGGCTTGGCGAAGATCGGCCGGGCGTCGGTGGCGGGGAAGGCCGTGGTGGGCCAGGAGTACAGCGCCAGGTCGTACTGGCCCGAGGCGATGTGGTCCTTGAAGAAGCTGTCGTCGGCCACCTTGGTCGTCTCGGTGGCCACCCCGACCTTGCGCAGCATCTGCGCGATCCGCTCGCCCACCGCGCGCAGGGACTCCGAGCCGGGACCGGCCGGGAGGACGAAGCGCAGGGTGAGGGGCTTGCCGTCCTTGGCGAGCATGTTGCCCGAGGTACGGGTGGCCTGCTTGGCCGGGGGCTGCGTCGCCTTCGCGGGGTCGGCGCCGTCGCCCTCGCGGGCCACGCTCTTGTCATCGCCGGAGGCTTCGGTGCCCGCCTCCGAGCCCGTCTCGGCGGCTGCGGCGGCGGCGGACTCCGCGTCCGGGGCGGCTGCTGCGGCCTCCCGCTCGCCGTTGATCCCGTCGTCCTGGCCCACGATGTACAGCCCGTCGTTGCCCGTGCCCGGACCCGAGGGGGTCTTCCCGTCGTCCTGCGGCGCGCTCTCCGGTCCGGCCTTGGCACCCGCCGGCTCGGTGATCCGGCCGCCCCGGCGCCAGCCCGCGTCCGTCAGCAGGGCCTGGGCCGCCACCGTGTCCTGGCCGCCGAGGGCGCCGCTGTTGTCCGCGTACGCCTGCTGCCCGGCCAGGGCCACATGGCTGCCGACCGGCTTCGCGGGCAGGCCGAGCGGCTTCAGCACCAGCTCCGCCAGGGCCTGGCGGTCCAGGGCGCGGGCCACCGCCCGGCGCACGCGCTCGTCCGCCAGCGGGCCGGCGGAGCCGTTCATCGCCAGCTGCGTGTAGGCCGGCTCCAGGGACTTGCGGACCGAGAAGCTGCGCAGGGCCGTCTGCTCCTCGGCGTACCGCTGCACGGAGGCCACGTGCTTCGTACGGGTCTCCTGCTCCGCCGCGGCCTTGCCCTCGTCCGCGCCGAAGGCGATCGCCCACGACAGCGTGGCCTGCGCCGGGGTCAGCGCCGCGCCCGGACCGTGCGCGGGGGCCCCGCCCGCCCCCGGGCCGTTCTTGCCGGAGGCGTCGCGGCGGGCCAGCGCGATCCGCTCGGCGCCCGCCCGGTCGATCTCCGCCAGGTCGAGCCTGCCCGCGGCCAGCGCCGCCGGGCGGTCGGCCCGGGGCACCGCCGTCAGCACCAGGGAGTCCAGCTTCGCAGGGCGGCCCCACCAGCGCGGATTGCGGGTCAGGGCGGCGGTGCCGGTCTTCTTGTCGATCGCCCCGAGCGCGAAGGGCCCGGCGGTGACCTTGAGCGCGCCCCGGGCGCCCTCGTTGAAGGCGTCCGGGGTGCCCGTGACCTGCTTCGGATACAGGGGCGAGAAGAGCGAGCGCCAGTCGGCGTACGGCTTGGCGAAGGTGACCCGGACCTCCAGGTCGGTCTTGCCCTTCTCGATCTTCTCGATCCGGTCGTAGCCCGCGTTGCGCGCGGTCCAGTACGCGGTGTCCTTGCCGCTCAGGGCCCGCCACTGCGCCACGAAGTCGGGGGCGCCGATCTCCCGGCCGTCGCTCCACACCGCCTGCTGGTTCAGCTTGTACAGGACGACCTGCTTGGGCTCCCGCTCGACGACCTCGGCCTTCTCCAGGTAGTCGGGGTTGGCCGCGGGCCGCCCCTTGGCGTCCAGGACGAACAGGTGCGGCAGGACCGCCCCCGCGATCCGGGCGGTGGTGGCGTCGGCGTCGGCCTGGAAGGCGTTGAGGGTGTCCGGAAGGCTGTCCACCGCCCAGCGCAGCACACCGCCGTCCGCGACCTTCTCCCGGGCGGTGGTGGCGATGTCCTGCCCTGCTGCGGCCGGGCCGCCCTCGTCGTCACCCGCGCCGCAGCCCGCGAGCAGCGGCAGTGCGAGGACTCCCGAGGTCAGGAGCGCCAAGGACCTGCGCCTTCTCTGGGACATGGGTGGTACCTCCGGGGCGGGGCTGGAAGGAGGCGTGATCACGTTCGGCGGTATATGGAGCTGATCACACCGGTTGCCGGAACCCACTGAAATCCACGCCGCTCCGCGCCCCCCGCAGCCGCATCCCGCCACGCCGCGAACCCCACCCGTGCGGACCAATCGCCCGGGGAGGGGCGCACGGTTCACGCCTGCGCGCCCGCAATCGCTGCACGCCCCTTCACAACCGGGGACGGGAAGCACGACACTCGCAGGCGCACATGAGCGTTGCCACCGCACCCTGGCGGAAATGAGGGCAAATCATGTCTCTGCACGACGATCTGACAGCCGTTCGGCGCTCCCTGGACGAGCTGACGCGCACGGTCGAGCGGCTGGAGCGGCGGGCCGCCGGGCGCCCGGCCGGGGCGCCGCCGGCGCCGGACCCGTCGGGGATGGTGAGCGTCCCGGACACCCCGTACGACAGCTCCCTGTGGACGGACTCCGACGACGAGGGCCTGGGCGGCCGCGACCGCCGCGCCCCCTGAGACCCCTGAGGCCCCCGGCCCGTCCCCGCTCACTCCTCCCTCGCCCCTCCCTCCCCTCACTCCTCCCGGAGTCCCCTTTGGCCACAGGAACGGAACGACCCCAGCAGCGGCCCGGCGGCGTCCACGGCGCCTCGCGCGCCGCGATCGCGGCCCGGCACCTGCGGACGGACCGGTGGTGGCTCGCCCCCGCCGGCACCGCGGCCGGGCTGCTCGCCTTCATCGCCTACTCGACCTGGCGCGCCTTCGCGAACGCCGACTACTACGCCGCCCCGTACGTCTCGCCCTTCTACTCCCCGTGCCTCGCGGAGAACTGCCAGGAGATGCGCGGCGGCCCCAACTGGGACCTGTTCGGCAGCTGGTGGGGCCTGTCCCCCGCCCTGCTGATCCTCGTCTTCCCGCTCGGCTTCCGGCTGACCTGCTACTACTACCGCAAGGCGTACTACCGGGGCTTCTGGGCCTCGCCCCCGGCCTGCGCGGTCGCCGAGCCCCACTCCCGCTACACCGGCGAGACCCGCTTCCCGCTGATCCTGCAGAACGCGCACCGCTACTTCTTCTACGCGGCCGTGCCGGTGGCGGGCATCCTCACCTACGACACCGTCCTGACCTTCCGCGACGCCGACTACGCCTGGGGCCACATGGGCCTCGGCACCCTGCTGTTCCTGGTCAACATCGCGCTGATCTGGGCGTACACGGTGTCCTGCCACTCCTGCCGCCACATCATGGGCGGCCGCCTGCGGCACTTCTCCCGGCACCCGGTCCGCTACCGCCTCTGGGTCTGGGTCAGCCGCCTCAACTCCCGCCACATGCAGCTGGCCTGGGCCTCCCTGATCAGCGTGGCCCTGTGCGACTTCTACGTCTACCTGCTCGCGAGCGGCGCCTTCACCGACCCGAGGATCTTCTGACATGACCCAAGTGGAACGGCAGCAGTGGGACGTCGTCGTGGTCGGGGCCGGCGGGGCGGGGCTGCGGGCCGCGGTCGAGGCGCGGGAGCGGGGGGCGCGGACCGCCGTGATCTGCAAGTCCCTGTTCGGCAAGGCCCATACGGTGATGGCCGAGGGCGGGATCGCCGCCTCCATGGGCAATGTCAACGCGGGCGACAACTGGCAGGTGCACTTCCGCGACACCATGCGCGGCGGCAAGTTCCTCAACCAGTGGCGGATGGCGGAGCTCCACGCCAAGGAGGCCCCCGACCGGGTGTGGGAGCTGGAGACCTGGGGCGCGCTCTTCGACCGGACCCCCGACGGGCGGATCTCCCAGCGCAACTTCGGCGGCCACGAGTACCCTCGGCTCGCGCACGTGGGCGACCGCACCGGGCTGGAGCTGATCCGCACCCTCCAGCAGAAGATCGTCGCCCTCCAGCAGGAGGACTTCCGGGAGTACGGGGACCACGAGGCCCGGCTCAGGATCTTCCAGGAGTGCACGGTCACCCGGGTGCTCAAGGAGCGGGACCGGGTCGCGGGCACCTTCTGCTACGAGCGCGAGTCCGGCCGGTTCTTCGTGCTGGAGGCCCCGGCGGTGGTGCTGGCCACCGGCGGGATCGGCAAGTCCTTCAAGACCACCTCCAACTCCTGGGAGTACACCGGCGACGGCCACGCGCTGGCCCTGCTCGCGGGGGCGCCCCTGCTGAACATGGAGTTCGTGCAGTTCCACCCGACGGGGATGGTCTGGCCGCCGTCCGTGAAGGGGATCCTCGTCACCGAGTCGGTGCGCGGCGACGGCGGGGTGCTGCGGAACTCCGAGGGTCGGCGGTTCATGTTCGACTACGTGCCGGACGTCTTCAAGGAGAAGTACGCGGAGACGGAGGCGGAGGGCGACCGCTGGTACGAGGACCCCGACCACAACCGCCGCCCGCCCGAGCTGCTGCCCCGCGACGAGGTGGCCCGCGCCATCAACTCCGAGGTGAAGGCGGGCCGCGGCTCCCCGCACGGCGGGGTCTTCCTCGACGTGTCCACGCGCATGCCGGCCGAGACGATCCGGCGGCGGCTGCCGTCGATGTACCACCAGTTCAAGGAGCTGGCGGACGTGGACATCACGGCCGAGCCGATGGAGGTCGGCCCGACCTGCCACTACGTGATGGGCGGCATCGCGGTGGACTCCGAGACCGCGGCCACCGCCGGGGTGCCGGGGCTGTTCGCGGCGGGCGAGGTCGCGGGCGGCATGCACGGCTCGAACCGGCTCGGCGGCAACTCCCTGTCCGACCTGCTGGTGTTCGGGCGGCGGGCCGGGCTGCACGCCGCCGGTTACGCGGCGGGGCTCGGCGGCCGGCTCCCGGCGGTCTCGCAGGCGGAGATCGACGCGGCGGCCGCGGAGGCGCTGGCTCCCTTCCACGCCGCCGAGGGCGCGGAGAACCCGTACACCCTGCACCAGGAGCTCCAGTCGACCATGAACGACCTGGTCGGGATCATCCGCCGGGAGGGCGAGATGGCCGAGGCGCTGAAACGGCTCGCGGGGCTGCGGGTGCGGGCGGCGCGGGCGGGGGTGGAGGGGCACCGGCAGTTCAACCCGGGCTGGCACCTGGCCCTGGACCTGCGCAACATGCTGCTGGTCAGCGAGTGCGTGGCGCGGGCGGCGCTGGAGCGGACGGAGAGCCGGGGCGGCCATACGCGGGAGGACTGCCCGGCGATGGAGCGGGAGTGGCGCCCGGTGAACCTGCTGTGCCGGCCGGTGGACCCGGTCCCGGCGGATCCGGAGGCCGACCGGATCGCCCTGGTCCGTACGCGCACCGAGCCGATCCGCCCGGACCTGCTCGCGCTGTTCGAGAAGGAAGAGCTGGTCAAGTACCTCGCCGAGGAGGAGCTCCACTGATGGGTGCGTACGAGGCGGGCTTCCGGATCTGGCGGGGCGACGCGGAGGGCGGGGAGCTGCGGGACTTCACCGTCGAGGTGCAGGAGGGGGAGGTGGTGCTGGACATCGTGCACCGGCTGCAGGCCACCCAGGCGCCGGATCTGGCGGTGCGGTGGAACTGCAAGGCGGGCAAGTGCGGCTCGTGCAGTGCGGAGGTGAACGGCCGGCCGCGGCTGATGTGCATGACGCGGATGTCCACCTTCGAGCGGGAGGAGACGGTGACGATCACCCCGCTGCGGGCCTTCCCGGTGGTGCGGGACCTGGTCACGGACGTGTCCTTCAACTACCGGAAGGCGCGGGAGGTGCCCGCTTTCGTGCCGCCGGAGGGGGTGGCGCCGGGTGAGTACCGGATGCGGCAGGTCGATGTGGAGCGCTCGCAGGAGTTCCGCAAGTGCATCGAGTGCTTCCTGTGCCAGGACACCTGCCATGTGGTGCGTGACCACGAGGAGAACAAGGCCGCCTTCGCCGGTCCGCGCTTCCTGATGCGGGTGGCGGAGCTGGACATGCATCCGCTGGACGCGGCGCGGGAGGCGGGGCTGGACCGCAAGCGGACGGCGCAGGAGGAACACGGGCTCGGCTACTGCAACATCACGAAGTGCTGTACGGAGGTCTGCCCGGAGGGCATCCGGATCACCGACAACGCCCTGATCCCGTTGAAGGAGCGGGCGGTGGACCGCACGTACGACCCCCTGGTCTGGCTGGGCACCCGCATCCGGCGCCGCCGGGGCTGAGGCCCGGGGCCGTGGCCGCCGGTACGAGGGGCCCCGCGCGCGGCGTCCGCACGCGCGGGGCCCGGCCGGTCAGCGGCCGGAGTGGTCGATGACGTTGCCGTTCGAGCAGTTGTTCGCCTGGTCGGAGACGTAGTCGCCGAGTACGGGGACCACGGCGACCTCCTGGAGGCAGACGGCGGCCGCGGTGAAGTTCCCGTTGTTGGCGGCGTTCACCCCGGTGCCGAAGTTGCTGTCGTTGTCGGCGTGGGCGGGGGCGGCGAGGGCGACGGCGGCCACGGTGAGCGCGACGGCGGAGATGATCTTCTTCATGGGCTGCCAACGAGCCGGGGCCCGGCCGGTCACCGCGATGACTCCGGATGCGGGAGGGCGGGGGCGACCATAGCCTCCCCCTGTGATGCCGCCGAGGAGCAGGACGCAGGGGCGCGCCGCCGTCGGGTGGGCCGGGCGGGCCGGGGTCGCGCTGGCCGTGGGGCTGCTGGCCCTCGCCGGGCCGGTGGTGGCCTGGGCGCCGGCCGCGCGGGCCGAGGATCCGGTGGCCCTGTCGGAGCAGGGGCAGATCACCGACCTGGTCGGCGCGCTCGGGGACCGCAGGCCCGCCGTCACTGCCGCGCTCGACCGCCTGTACGCCGACCGGCGGATCCAGCTCTTCGTGGCGTACGTACGGGACTTCTCGGGCCGCTCCCCGCAGGGCTGGGCCGATGCCACCGCCCAGCGCAACGGCCTGGGCCAGGACGACGTGCTGCTGGCGGTGGCGACGGGGGCCCGGCAGTACGCCTATTCGGCCGATGTGGACTCCGGACTCACCGAGCGGCAGCTGGCCGAGGTGGCGCGTACCGCCGTCGAGCCGGCCCTGCGGCAGAACGACTGGGCGGGCGCGGCCATCGGCGCGGCGAACGGCTACGACGCCGTGCTGGGCGGGCAGCCCGTACCGGCGCCCACCATCACCCCCGGCCCGGCCGATCCGGGCGGCGGGGACGGCGGGAGCGGCGCCGGGGACTTCGTGCTCCCGGTGATCGCGGTCGGCGCCGCCGGGGCGCTCGGGGCGTACGCGTACACCCGCCGCCGGCGCAAGGACACGGCGGCGGGCGGCCGCGGTGCGACGACCGGGCCGGGCTGGCCGGAGGGGGCGCCGGACCGGGTGCCGCTGCCGGAGCTGGACCACCGGGCGAAGGCACTGCTGGTGGAGACGGACGACGCCGTGCGCACCAGCACCGAGGAACTGGGCTTCGCCTCGGCGCAGTTCGGCGAGGAGGCCGCGGCCCCGTTCACGGCGGCCGTGGCGTACGCCAAGGACGAGCTGACGCATGCCTTCCGGCTGCGCCAGCAGCTCGACGACGCCTATCCGGAGGACGACGCCACGCGCCGCCGGATGCTGGACGAGATCGTCGCCCGCTGCACGGAGGCGAACCGCCGGCTCGACGCCGAGGCGGCGGACTTCGACCGGCTGCGGGACCTGGAGAAGAACGCCCCGCAGGCCCTGGCCGAGGTGGAGCGGCGCTATCTGGAGCTGACCGGGCGCACCACGACGGCCGCGGCCACGCTGACTGCGCTGGCCGGGCGGTACGCCGACTCCGCCTCCGCGCCCGTGGCCGCGAACGCCCGGCAGGCCGAGGACCGGCTGGTGTTCGCGGCGACCGGCCTGGGGCTGGCCCACGCGGCGCTCGACGCGGGCGACAGGGGCCCGGCGGCCGTGCACGTACGGGCCGTGGAGGGCGCGGTGGACCAGGCGGCGACGCTGATGGACGCCATCGAGCGGCGGGCCCAGGAGCTGGCGGAGGCGGCGGGGAGGCTGCCGGGCGCGCTGACCGAGACGGACACCGACCTCGCGGACGCGCGCGGGCTGCTGTCCGGCACCCCGGAGGGCACCTCGACGGCGGATCTGCGCGGGCGGATCGGCCGGGCGGAGGCGGTACTGGCCGACGTACGGCGGGAGGTGGAGGCCGGCCGGTACGACCCGCTGGGCGCGCTGCGCCGGGTGGAGGAGGCGGACGCGGCGCTCGACGAGGCGCTGGCCGGGGCGCGGGAGCGGGAGTCGGGCCGGCAGCGGGCGGCGGCCCTGCTGGACCAGGCGCTGCTGTCGGCGCGCAGCGCGATCGGCGCGGCGTCGGACTACGTCACCACCAGCCGCGGGGCGGTGGGCAGCGAGGCCCGCACCCGGCTCGCGGAGGCGGGCCGGCACCTGGAGCGGGCGGGCGCCCTGGCGGCCCCGGACCCGGCGGGCGCGCTGGCGGAGGCGCAGCGGGCGGACGCGCTGGCCCGGCAGGCCCAGCAGCTCGCGGAGCGGGACGTACGGGGCTACCAGGACCCGTATCCCGGACGGCGCGGCGGCGGCCAGGGCGGGGCCGTGCTGGGCGGGATCATCCTCGGCGAGATCCTGCGCGGCGGCTTCGGCGGGGGCGGCGGCCGCGGCGGGGGCTTCGGCGGCTCCTCCGGCGGCGGCTTCGGGGGCGGTTTCGGCGGCGGCGGGAGCGGCGGCCCGGGCTCCTTCGGGGGCGGCGGGACCCGCGGCCGGATGGGCGGTGGCGGCCGCTTCTGAACGGTGCCGCGGGCCCCGCGGGCACGACCATCCCTCACCTGGAGAGACCGATCATGAGCAAGCAGACCATCCTCGGCCGGGTCACCCAGCTGGCCAAGGCCAATATCAACGCGCTGCTGGACCAGGCGGAGGACCCGCAGAAGATGCTGGACCAGCTGATCCGGGACTACACCAACAACATCTCGGAGGCGGAGCAGGCGGTCGCGACCACCATCGGGAACCTGCGGCTGCTGGAGGCGGACCACCGCGAGGACGTGGACGCGGCGGCCGAATGGGGTGCCAAGGCGCTGGCGGCGAGCCGGAAGGCGGACGGGCTGCGGGAGTCGGGGGCGGCGGCGGAGGCGGACCGCTTCGACAACCTGGCGAAGGTGGCGCTGGGCCGGCAGCTGCAGTCGGAGAAGGAGGCGAAGACGGCCGAGCCGACGATCGCCGCGCAGACGACGGTGGTGGACAAGCTGACGGCGGGCCTGGACTCGATGCGCACCAAGCTGACGGAGCTCCAGGCGAAGCGGGACGAGCTGGTGGCGCGGGCGCGGACGGCGGAGGCGCAGAACCGGATGCTGGACGCGGTGAAGAGCATCGACGTCATGGACCCGACGAGCGACCTGGCCCGGTTCGAGGAGAAGGTGCGGCGGGAGGAGGCCATGGCCCTGGGCAAGCAGGAGCTGGCCGCGTCCTCGCTGGACGCGCAGTTCGAGTCCCTGGAGGACCTGGGCAAGGCGGCGGAGATCGAGTCCCGGCTGGCGGCGCTGAAATCCGGCGGGCAGGCGTAGGAGCGGCAGCGGCGGACGCCGGGTGCGCGGCTGCGGGGGACCGGGCCGGTCCCCCGCGCGCGGTCATCCGTACAGGTTCAGCAGCTGCTCCGCGGAGAGTTCGGCGACGGCCTCGGCCGCCGCGCCCGGGAGCGGGAGTTCGAACCAGACGGTCTTGCCGCGGTGGGTGCGGCGGGTGCCCCAGCCGGCCGACAGCAGGCCGACGAGCTGGAGGCCGCGGCCGCCCTCGTCGGTGTCCCGGGCGCGGCGGCGGCGGGGCTGGACCAGGTTGGCGTCCCACACCTCGCACACCAGGGTGCGGTCGAGCAGCAGCCGGAGCCGGATCTCGCCCTCGCCGTAGCGCAGGGCGTTGGTGACCAGCTCGCTGACGAGCAGTTCGGTGGTGTCGAGCAGCCCCTCCAGACCCCAGGCGGGCAGTTTGGTGCGGGCCAGTTCGCGGGCGCGGCCCACCGAGCGGGCCTCGCGCGGCAGTTGCCAGTCACCGACGGCGTCCACGGGCAGGCCCTGCACCCGGGCCATGAGCAGGGCGATGTCGTCCTCGCCGTGCCGGGTGTCGAGGGTGTTCAGCACGTGGTCGCAGACGTCCTCCAGCGGGCGGACCGGGTCGGCGAGGGCGGCGCGCAGGCCGCGCAGGCCCTCCTCCAGCGGGTGGTCGCGGGATTCGACGAGCCCGTCGGTGTAGAGGGCGAGGAGGGCGCCCTCGGGGAGTTCCACCTCGACCTCCTCGAAGGGCTCGCCGCCGACGCCGAGGGGCAGTCCGGTGGGTACCTCCAGCAGCAGGGCGGGCATCGGCTCGCGGTCCTCGCCGGAGCCGTCGCCGTGGGTGGGCGAGACCAGCACCGGGGGCATGTGGCCCGCGTTGGCGATGGTGCAGCGCCGGGTCACCGGGTCGTAGACGGCGTACACGCAGGTGGCGAGGTAGACCTCGGAGCGGTCGGCGTCCCGCGAGTGCAGGGCCGCGCGGGACGCCTGCTGGGCGCCGCCGGGGGCACCGAGGCCGCGGGCGATCTCGTCCAGGGCGGACAGCACCTCGGCCGGTTCGAGGTCGAGCAGGGCCAGGGTCCGTACGGCGGTGCGCAGTTCGCCCATGGCGACGGCGGCGCGCAGACCGCGGCCCATGACGTCGCCGACGACCAGCGCGGTGCGGTGGCCGGGCAGTTCGATGACGTCGAACCAGTCCCCGCCGACCTCGGTGGCCGCGTTGCCCGGCAGATAGCGGCAGGCGATGTCCAGGCCGGCCGCCTCCGGGTCGCCGGGGGGCAGCAGGCTGCGCTGGAGGATCAGCGCCCGCTCGTGCTCGCGCCGGTACAGGCGCGCGTTGTCGATGCAGACGGCGGCGCGGGCGGCGAGCTCGACGGCCACGGCCCGGTCGCGTTCCCCGAAGGGCTCGCTGCCCTTGGTACGGGAGAACTGCGCGAGGCCGACCACCGTGTCGTGGGCGACCATCGGCACGACCAGAGTGGACTGCACCAGGTCCTCCGGCCCGCCGCCCTCGATCAGCCGGGGCCGGGCGGTGCGCAGGGCGAGCGCGCCCGGGGAGGCCGCCGGGTAGCGGTGGATGTCCCCGACGGAGACGAGCGCGCCGGGCCCGGACAGCGGGGCGTCGGAGACGGCGGAGGCGAACGCGACCCGCCGCAGGGCGGCCGAGGGGGTCCGGGCCGGGCCCTGGCCGGGCAGGCTGGGGACGCCGGGGCCCTGCGGGCGGGCGGGGCTGTCGTCGTCGCCGAGGAGCAGCGCCTGGTAGAGGTCGACGGCGGCCAGGTCGCAGAAGCCCGGGACGGTGACGTCGAGGAGTTCGCGGGCGGTGGTCTCCAGGTCGAGGGAGTTGCCGATGCGGTGCCCGGCCTCGTTGAGGAGGGCGAGGTTGCGGCGTACTCCGGCGGCCTCGCGGGCGGCGAGGTGGCGGCGGGTGACATCGGTGCCGATGCCGGCGACGCCGATGGGGCGGCCGCTGCCGCCGTGCACGCGGTAGAGGTTGATGGACCAGTGGCGGTTCTCGCGGCTGCGCGGGGTGGCCCCGGTGATCCTGAGGTCGGTGACGGAGTCCCCGGTGTCCAGGACCCGGCGCAGGGCCTCGGCCATCCGGTCGGCCTCGTGGGCGGGCAGGTAGTCGTGGACGGTGCGGCCCCGGTGGGTCTCGGCGGGACCGCCGAAGACGGTGGCGAAGCGGCGGTTGGCGCGCTGCACGGTGAGGTCGGTGCCGAAGAGCAGGAACCCGAAAGGGGATTGGCCGAATATCGCTTGCGAGGCCGCCAGGTCGGATTCGATGCGGCGCAGCGCGCGCACGTCGACCACGACGCAGAGCGCGGCCCGCTCCGAGGTCTCGGTCAGGGTGGGCATCACATAGATCTCGGCCACGCCGTGGGCGCCGTCGCCGCCGGGGATCCGGAAGGGGATCAGGCCGGTCCACTCCTTGCCGTCGAGGATCTCGGCGACCCGGCGGTGGGCGTCGGCGCGCAGCTCGGGCGGCATGAAGGCGTCGACCGGATCGCGGCCGACGGCCTGTGCGGCCGTGAGGCCGAACAGTTCCTCGGCGCGCAGGCTCCACTGGTCGATGCACCCGTCGGGGCCGATCGAGAAGGACGCGACCTTGATGTAGTCATATATCGAGCCAGGCGGACTGCTGTGCCACAGGGCGTCGTGCCATGACTCCCGAGGCACACCGGTCTGATGCACCTGCGCAGGTATTTCGCTCACGCGACCGTCCCCTCCAGCTCACCGCAACCGGACCGGCCATGACGGCAGTATTCAGCACCACGACCCCGGACGGCACGGCGTTCCCGATCACAGCACGGTCTCGATGATTTCGAGCCATGTCACGCGATCTCCCCCCGGCCCCCTTCCCGGCCGTTTCCGGGAGGCGCCGCGGGGGGTCTCCCGCCACCGCTCTTCTTGTTACTCACCAGGAAGAGCCAACTCGAACCACACAGTCTTCCCCGTTTTCCCGTGGCGGGTTCCCCAGCGCCGTGAGGAGGCGGCCACCAGGTGCAGTCCGCGGCCCCCCTCCTCGTCCGGCCGGGCGACCCGCTCGCGGGGCGGATCCGGAAGCGGATCGGAGATCTCCACCAGCAGCGCGGGGCCGTCGGCGGGGTGGCCGGGGGCGTGGGCGGGGGTGTGGCCGTCGGCCGGATCCAGCCGTACCAGGCGGACTCCGATGGGGCCGGAGGCGTACCGCAGGGAGTTGGTGACGAGTTCGCTGACCAGCAGGACGGTCACATCGCCGACGGAGTCGAGGCCCCAGGCGTGCAGGGTGCCGCGGACGGCGTGGCGCGCGGTACGGACGGAACCGGGTTCGGCGGGGAAGGCCCACTCGGCGCGCTGGCCGTCTGTGTCGATCACGCCGATCACTTCCCGGGCCGGCAGCGACCCCAGTTGCGGTTCGTCGGGGGCGAGGAGAGAGGACGAAACAGATTAATAGCGACATACCCGATATTCGGGATGTCGTACCACCCGATCCTCCGTCAGTGCCCGTCGGCGCCGCTCAGCTTCCGCCGCCGCCCGTGGCACGCAGCCGGCGGCCGGCCTCCGCGACGGCGGGACGGTCCTGGTCGAGCCAGTCCACCGAGTCCAGTTCCTCCGGCCCGAGCCAGCGCAGTTCGTCGTGGTCCTCCAGCGGCGCGGGCTCGCCGGAGAGCAGCCGGGCGGTCCATACGTGCAGGACGAGCCCCGGCCTGAGCGGCCACTCCCCCGGGATCCGCTCCAGCGGCTCGGTCTCCACGCCGAGCTCCTCGCGCAGTTCGCGCACCAGCGCCTCGGGGACGGTCTCACCCGGTTCGGCCTTGCCGCCCGGCAGTTCCCAGCGGCCGGCGAGCTCCGGCGGCGCGCTGCGGCGGGCGGCCAGCAGGCGCCCCTCACGACAAAGGGCTCCGCCCACGACCACGCGTACCGTCATGGGGGGAGCCTATGCCAGCGCCGCGGGGCGCCGTGAAGCACCCGCGAGCGCCCCGGCGCACCGCGCCGGCTCAGTTCATCGTGGCGGTCTGACCGATCCGCTCGACCCAGTAGAGCTGCTTGTGTCCGCGGTCGTCGAGGCTGTCGGCGACCTTCTGGGCCTCGGCCCGGGTGGAGTACCGGCCCACCCGGTAGCGGTTGCCGTTGTCGTCCTGACGTATGACCAGCCACGGGAGCAGCGCACCGCTGTCGTTCATCGCGTTTCACCCTCCGCCGACGTATCTGCCCGGGAAACCGCATTGCGCATATGCCCGAGCTTACGCCCGACCTTTACGGAGCGGATACGGTTTTTCACGAAGAGGTACCTCGCAGGCGTACGCATCCGGCCACGCGTACGAGTGCGCCGTGCGCGCCGGTCCGTACCAGGCGCGCGCGGGCCACCGAGTCGGCCCCCGTACGCCCCCCGCGCTCGCGCGCCGGGGCCATACCCGCAGGTAGCTTTCGGGAGAACCGATCCTCCGGGCGCGCTGCGGGCCCGGGTGACAGGGCGGATCCGGCCGCCGCACGCCCGCACGGCGGGACGACGAAGACACCGGACAGCCCGAAAAGGGCAGGGAACGGGACGACCGGGACTTCCCCGATCGCGCCGAAACCCGCCGGTCGGCTACCGCACCGGAAGGTGGTAGGCGAGGCGGTAGCGGTCGGCGGGGACGACCACGTCGGCGGTCTCCACGGCGCGGCCCGAGGCGAAGTACGTACGGCCGATCACCAGGACCACGTGGCCGGGGACCCCGCCGAGCAGCAGGATCTCCTCCGCGAGGCCGGGACGCGCGCCGACCTCCTCCACCATGTTGTCGACGACGACGTCGATGGCGGCCATCCGGTCGACGACCCCGGAGCCGCCCAGCGGCCCCTCCTCGGGGAGCATCACGGGGGTGCGGCCGGTCACGGCCAGGGGCTCCCAGGAGGTCGACAGCATCATCGCCTCCCCCGCGTCGCGGAAGACGTAGCGCGTGCGCATGACGCGCTCGCCCGGCTCGATGCCGAGCCGCTTGGCGATCTCCGCCGGCGCCTGCGTCTGCTCGCTGTTCGACTCCCAGGTGCCCCGGGCCGCCGCGTCCGCCTGCTCCTGCCGGAAGGGCGTCGAGGCACCGCCCGCGCGGTAGCCGGAGCGAGCCACCCGGCGCGGCACCGGCTGCTCGCGTACATACGTACCGGATCCGGACCGGCCCTCGACCAGCCCCTCCGCCATGAGGACCTTGCGCGCCTCCAGGGCCACGGTGTCGGAGACCCCGTACTCCTCGCGGATGCGGGCCTGAGAGGGGAGCCGGGCGTGCGGGGGCAGAGAACCGTCGACGATCTGGCGTCGAAGATCCCCGGCCACGCGCAGATAGGCCGGCTGCTCACCGAAAGTCACTGGCCACTCCCATCAGGTTGACAGACAGCTACACCCTGGCAACCGACGGTTGTAGACCGCAAGCAAGGGCCAGAGTTTCACCCGAAGTGATGAAGCCTGGTCACTCAAACCCGTTACCGCGCGTTACGCAGGCGACGCGGCGGCGATGCCCCCGCGAGCCCCGGCCGCCTCACACCGAGGCCGACGCCGCCTCCCGCCCCGGCTGCTTGTGCGAGGGCGCCGGCGCGTCCGTCCCCGGCTCCTCCAGCCACGGCGGCACCTGCGTGGACAGCCCGTACGCCTCGCGCACCGCCTTCTCCGTCCCCACCGGCAGCGCGGCCAGGGCCCGGTCCCACTGCCGGTCGAACTCCGCCGCCGTCCGCGCCCGCGCGGCCGCCTGCCACTCCGTGCGGGCCACCTCCACCGCCTTGAGCTGCGCGTCCACGGCCTTGCCCGGCTCCGCCCCGGCGGCCCGCTCCTGGAGCACCCGGGCCTCCTCGCCGAGCGCGGCGTTCACCTCGCGCGCCCACGCCTGGTACGCCGCCAGCGCGTCGCGGACCTCCTTGTCCGGGGGGCGGCTCATGACGAACTCGACGCCGTTGGCCGCCCGGAGGAAGGCCGCCTGCTCCGGTTTCAGCATCCCGGCGTCCTGCCGCAGGCTCCCGCTCCACTCCTCCTCCGCCGTACCGATCACGCAGAGCAGCGTCCGGTCGCCCGCGCGCCAGGACTCGTCGTCGGGCGCGTAGTAGAACATCTCCGCGTACTCGGGCAGGGCCCAGGTGTCCATCGCGTACTCGTCCTGCGCCTTCCAGCAGGCGTCCTCGGCGGCCCGGTCCCCCTCACCCGTGGGGCTGCCCGGGGCGACGGCCGGCCGGGAGGCGGTGACCTCGCCGTGGTGCACCTCGGAGCAGTCGACCTTGTACGTGAGGGGCCGCTGGTCGAAGAGCTCCCCGCCGGGGACGTTGAAGCAGTCCCCCGCCCGCAGGTCGTCCAGGTCCGTGAGGTCCCCCGCCACCTCCAGCTCGGGCAGCTCGCCCAGGTCCTGGAACTCCCGGGCGACCGCGCTCACGGCCCGGTCGGCGGTGACCACCAGCACCCCGGTCGTCGCCACGGACACCACCAGGCCGACGATCGCCAGCGCCCGCCCCGTCTCCCGCTTCCGGGATATCTGCACGAGGGCCACGATGCCGAAGACGATGCCGAGCGGCGGGAAGCAGAGCAGCCCGACGAGCAGCGAGGCGAGCGCGAAGCCGTTCAGCGGCGGCGGCTGCGCGCCCGCTCCCGGCGCTCCCCAGCCGGGCTGCGGCCCCCATCCGCCCTGCGGGGGGTGCGCGGACGGCGGGGGCCAGGAGTGCCCGCCTCCGGGAGGCGGGCTCGGAGGGGTGCTCACGGCATCGGACTCCATCGCAGGGGGCGTCGAGGACATCGCGGCGGCACCACGGAGGGCGCGAACGAATGCGCGAATAGTACGCAGCGGGGGCGACCGCCGTATCGGTCGCCCCCGCCGCGGCCCGCGGACCGCTCAGGTCCCGCCGTCCGTGCCCGTCAGAACTGCAGGGCCCAGGCGTCGATCTTCCCGGAGTCGCCGGTGGCGTAATCGTTCACGCGGAGCTTCCACACGCCGTTCGCCGTCTCGGAGGCGGCGTTGACCGTGAAGGTCCGGATGATGTTGTCGTCCTCGCCGTTGGCCCGGTTGTGCAGCGGGTAGACCGAGCCGTCCGGGGCCACCAGGTCCACGCGCAGGTCACCGATGTACGGGTGCTTGATGTCGACCGGGACCTTCAGCGTGGTGGGCGCGTTGCCATTGACCCCGCTGACGGTGATCGGGGACTCGACGGTCGTGTGGTCGGGGACCGCGTAGTCCGTCGTGTTCTCGAAGCGCTTGCCCGGCGGGACGGGGCCCAGCGCGGTGACGTGCAGCAGGCGGTTCGGGGAGCCGGCGCCGCCGCCGGTCACCAGGTTCGGCGTGGCCGAGTCGACCAGGGCCGTGGCCACCTGGGCCGGGGTGCTGGCCGGGTTCTGCGAGAGGTAGACGGCCGCCGCGCCCGCGACGTGCGGGCTGGCCATCGAGGTGCCGTTGATGGTGTTGCTGGCGTAGTCGCCGGTGTGCCAGGCGGAGGTGATGGCGGTGCCCGGGGCGAACAGGTCCAGGGCGGCGCCGTAGTTGGAGTAGCCGGCCCGCGCGTCGGTGTTCGTGGTCGCGCCGACGGTGATGGCCTCGGTGACCCGGGCCGGGGACTTGGTGGAGGCGTTGGCCGACTCGTTGCCCGCGGCCACCGCGTAGGTGATGCCGGAGGCTATGGAGTTGCGGACGGCCGCGTCCAGCGCCGAGTCGGCGCCGCCGCCGAGCGACATGTTCGCGACGGCCGGCTTCACGGCGTTGCGGGTCACCCAGTCGATGCCCGCGACCACCTGGGCGGTCGTGCCGTTGCCCTGGTTGTCGAGGACCCGGACCGCGACGATCTTCGACTTCTTCGCCACACCGTACGAGGTGCCCGCGAGGGTGCCGGCGACGTGCGTGCCGTGGCCGTGGCCGTCCTGCGCGGTGAAGTCGTTGTCTATGGCGTCGTAGCCGTAGGAGGCGCGCCCGCCGAAGTCCTGGTGGCTGATGCGGACACCGGTGTCGATGACGTACGCGGTGACGCCCTCGCCCCCCTTGTCCGGGTAGCCGTAGCTCTGGTTCAGCGGCAGCGGGCGCTGGTCGACGCGGTCCAGGCCCCAGGAGGGTGGGGACGGCTGCGTGGCGCTGGCGGTGAAGGTCCGGTTCTGCACGACGGAGGCCACCGCCGGGTCGGCGGCGAGCTTCCTGGCCTGCGCCTCGGAGACCTTGACCGCGTAGCCGTTCAGGGCCGCGCTGTAGGTCCGGTCGATCTGGGCGCCGTACCGCTTCGCCACGGTCTTGCCGCTCGTGGCGGTGGAGCGCGCGGCGGAGTCCTTGAGGGTCACGATGTAGCTGTTGGGGACGGACCCGGGCGCGCCGGCGTTCTGGATCACTCCCCGGGCGCCGGCGTCGGCGGCCGAGGCGGGCAGCGCGGCGGCCGAACCGAGCGTGAGGGCCGCGACGGCCGTCGCGGTGATGCCGGCGATCTTCCGGCGGGTGTGACGCATCACGGGCATGTGACGGTGTTCCTCCTAGTGCTGCGCTGCGGGGGTGCGACGCTGGCGTGGAATCGTGGCCATGACAACGCAGACGGACCAACAGGCTGCTGCCTCCGAAAGGTTGACCCGTCCCTCGGCGCGACCCACGAGGGGACACCGGACGCGTAGCATCCGTGCCACACACCGGCCATGATCGAGCGAAGGTGCTCACACATGACTCACGCACCCCCCGGCTACGTCTGTGCAGAGGACGGTACACGCGCGGATGTGCGGACCGCGCCGTGGGGGTGCCCCCTCTGCGGCGGCCCCTGGGACCTCGATTTCACGCCGGATCCGGACCTGCCGCTGGAGCCGTCCGCCGGGCCGAACTCCCTGTGGCGCTACGGGCCCGTGCTGCCGCTGCCGGGGGCCTTCTCCGTCTCGCTGGCCGAGGGGCACACCCCGCTGGTGCCGCTGACGGACCGGATCCAGGCCAAGCTGGACTTCCTGATGCCGACGCTGTCGTTCAAGGACCGGGGCGCGGTGATGCTCGTGGAGCTGGCCCGGCGGCTGGCCCCGGAGCGGGTGGTCGCGGACAGCAGCGGCAACGCGGGGACCTCGGTGGCCGCCTACTGCGCCCGGGCCGGGCTGCGCTGCGAGGTGTTCGTACCGGAGGGGACCTCGGCGAAGAAGACGGATCAGATGCGGGCGCACGGGGCGGTCGTACGGGTGGTGCCGGGCGGCCGGGAGGCGGCGGCGAAGGCGGCCCGCGCGGAGGCGGACGCGCCGGGGGTGTTCTACGCCAGCCATGTCTTCAACCCGTACTTCCTGCACGGGACCAAGACGTACGTGTACGAGGTGTGGGAGGAGATGGGCCGCCGGCTGCCGGAGGCGCTGGTGGTCCCGGTCGGCAACGGCACCCTGCTGCTCGGCGCGGCCCTGGCCGTACGGGAACTGGCGCGGCGGGGGGTGCGGCCGCCGGCCCTGATCGCGGTGCAGTCGGAGGCGGTGGCCCCGCTGGCGGAGGCGTTCGCGGCGGGCGCGGAGGAGGCCCCGCCGGTGGAGCAGCGGCCGACGCTGGCCGAGGGCATCGCCATCCCGGCGCCGCCGCGCGCCCGGCAGATCCTGGCCGCGGTCCGCGCCTCCGGGGGCACCTTCCTGACGGTCCCGGACTCCCGGCTGCGCGAGGCCCGGCGGGACCTGGCCCGCCGCGGCCTCTTCGTGGAGCCGACGGCGGCCGCCTGCTGGGCCGCGGTGGGCCCGACCGCGCCGGAGGACCCCCTCCAGGGGCGCACGGCGGTGCTGCCGCTGTGCGGGGCGGGGGCGAAGTCGGGGCCGGTGGACTGAGCGGGCGGGCTTCCGGTGCCGGCGCCCGCGCCCGCGCAGGTGCAGGTGCATGTCGCGAAACCGCGAGACCCGGTGCCGCCCGTCTGATCAACTGGCCCCATGACCTCGACTTCCGAACTCGCCGCCAAGGCCGCCGCGTTCACGGCCCTGCACACCCCCTCCGGCCCCCTCGCGCTCGCCAACGCCTGGGACGTCGCCAGCGCCCGTATCGTCGAGGCCGCCGGTGCCCCCGCCGTCGCCACGACCAGTGCCGGTGTCGCCTGGTCCCTCGGCTCCCCCGACGGGAACGCCCTCGCCCGGGACCGGGCGCTGGACCTCGTCGCCCGGGTGGCCGCCGCCGTGTCCGTACCCGTCACCGCCGACATCGAGGGCGGCTTCGGCGCCGACGCGGAGGCCGTCGGGGAGACCGTCGCCGGGGTGATCGCCGCCGGCGCGGTCGGGATCAACATCGAGGACGGCACCCGGGAGCCCGCCGAGCAAATCGAGCGGCTCGCGGCGGCCCGCGCCGCGGCGGACGCCGCCGGGGTCCCGCTCTACATCAACGCCCGCGTCGACACCTTCCTCAAGGGCCTCGGCGACCCCGCCACCCGCCTGGAGGAGACCCTGGCCCGCGCCGCCGCCTACCTCCGGGCGGGCGCCACCGGCATCTTCGTGCCCGGCGTGCTCGACCCCGGCACCGTCGCGGAGCTGGCCAAGGGCGTCGACGCCCCGCTCAACCTCCTCCTGGGCCCCGACGCCCCCAACGTGGCCGAGCTCGGCGCCCTCGGGGTGTCCCGGGTGAGCCTCGGCTCGTGGGTGGCGGAGGCCGCGTACGCCGTGGTCCGCCGCGCCACCGAGGAGCTGGCGGCCACTGGCACCTACGACTCCCTCGCGGGCTCCCTGCCGTACGGCGAGCTGAACGGCCTGCTCAAGGGCTGAGCGGCGGCCTGCTCAAGGGCTGAGCGGCGCCCCGCCCGGGGACGGCCCGGCCCGGCAGGGCGTCCTGCCGGGCCGGGCGCTCAGCCGCGCGCGGCGCTCTCGTACAGCGCCTTCGCGCGCTCGTCGAACAGTGCCGCCGTGGAGTCCACGTCCGTGTCCCCGCCGCTCAGTACGGCGATCAGCCGCCCGGCCGGGTCCGGGCCGCCGCGGTCCGCGATCCAGGGGCTGCCGCTGGTGCCCGTCCAGAAGCCCGCGCAGCTCATGTAGAGCATGTCGGGGTCGTCCTCGTCGTGACGGGTCTGCGTGGTGCAGGAGACCGGCTTGTTCTTCGGGTTGTGGTCCGACTGCGGGTAGCCCACGACGGTCACGTCCCGGTCGTAGCCGGAGGTCCACTCGGGCTTCGGGGCCTCCGCGCTGCCGCCCACGGCCTCCTGGAGGCTGCGGCCGTCCTCGTCCGGCTCGACGGTGAGGAAGGCGAAGTCGGCGGTGTCATCGCCCCACCGCGTCCAGCGGTCGTCGACGTGGATCGACCGCACCTTCCACACCCCGAGCGGCTGGGTGCCCGCGCCCTCGCCCGAGAAGGCCGGGGCGAAGGAGAGCTCGCCGATGGCGAGCCCGTCGTGGGCCACCTCGCCCGGCTCCCCGTCCTCCCCGGCGGGCGCCACGCAGTGCGCGGCGGTGGCGACGACATTGCCCTTCGGGCTGTCGACCACGCTCGCCGTGCACCAGTGCTCGCCGCCCGCCATCAGCACGCCGACGGTGGGGAAGGGGAGCACCGGCCGCTCGCCGGGCGCCTTCATGAAGGCCACGGCGCACATCACCGCGACCCCCGCGGCGGCAGCGGCCGACGCCCCCTTCACCACCGTGCTCATCGCACGCCGGGATCGGGTGTCGGTCCCTTCATCACCTTGCTGATCCACTCCAGGGAGCCCTCCCTCATGCCGCGCACATACGACTTTCCGTTGTGCTCACCATCCTGGATCACCTGGAGCGAGGTGTGCACGGGGCCCCTGCCGTACTCCTTCATGAACTTCTCGGCCTGCTCGCGGCCGCTCTCCTTGGTCCCGATCTGGAAGTTGATGTAGACCTCGGGCCCGGCCGTGTCGATCAGCTTGCGGGCCAGCTTCTCGGGATTGTTCGCGTCCATGGCCTGCGTGTTCCCGTTCCACAGCGGGGAGTCGGGGACGATGTCGGTGCCGCTCGCGATGGCCGCCTTGAAGCGGTCGGGGTACTTGAGGAGCTGCTTGAAGCCGTTGAAACCGCCCGCCGAGGAGCCCATGAAGGCCCACCCGTCGCGGGAGGTGAAGGTGCGGAAATTGGCCTTCGCGAAATCGGGTACGTCATCGGCCATCCAGGTGCCCATCCTGGGCTGGCCGGGGATGTCGGAGCCGTCGAAGTGGTGCTTGGTGTCCGCGTTGGTCACCGGCATGATCAGGATGAAGGGCAGGCTCTTGCCCGAGGCGGCCCCGTCGGCGACCGCCTGCTGGAGCCCGAGCCCCGGGCCCGTACCCCAGTAGTTCGTGGGGTAGCCGCGGCCGCCGGGCAGGGAGATCAGGACCGGGAAGCCGCTCTTGGCGTACTTCGGGTCGTCGTACTCCTTCGGCACCCACACCCACACGTCACCCGTGAAGCCGGACTTCCTGCCGGTCAGGGTGGCCTTGCCGATCTGGGTGCCGTCGGGCAGCCGGCTGGTCCGGACGAACGAGGCGGCCGGCCCGGTCGGCATCAGCACCTCCGGCAGGACCTCGGAGGCGGCGACCGCCGTCTTCTCCTGGACCTTGCCGAAGGAGACCGGATCCCCTATGTCGGAGAAGAGGCCGAGTTTGTACGCGGCGCCGCCCCCGGCGAGGGCGAGCGCGATGCCGCCGCCGATCAGAAGCAGGCGCAGGCGGTGGGGGCGACGGCCGCCCTCGGTCGTGGGGCTGCCGTCGCCTTGCTGGTCATGCTGCACGGTTGTTCCCGTTCCTTCTCCGGCGCCCACCCAGGGGCGCGGGCCGGACCGATCGGTCCCCCCTTACACCCTTTACAGAGGTACCAACGAGGCGACGGGTTGCCTGGGACGAGGGTGACGTGTCGCGCACCACGCGGAAGGTTCGAGGGGGTTTTCGGGCGGGGGCCTTCCGGGCGGGGCGGGCGGCCGTGCAGGCGGGCAGGCAGCGGGTTCGTGGCGGGCGCGGGCGGACCGGTCAGCTGCCCTCGGGCTTGGGCGCCTTGAGGACCTTGCTGATCCACTCCAGGGAGCCCTCCTTCATGCCCCGGACGTAGTGCCAGCCGTTGTGCTCGCCGTCCTGGATGTCACGGATGGTGGTCTTGACCGGCCCCTTGCCGTACTGCTGCTGGAATTTCAGCATCCGGTCCTTGCCGCTCTCCTTGGTGCCGACCTGGAAGTTGATGTAGACCTCGGGGCCGTTCGTCTCGATCAGCTTCTTCGCCAGCTTCTCCGGGTTGTTCGCGTCCATCTCCGCCTGGTGCCCCTTCCACAGCGGGGAGTCCGGGACGATCTCGCCGCCGCTGGCGATCACGGCCTTGAACTTGTCCGGGTACTGGAGGACGGTCTTCATGCCGACGAAGGCGCCGGAGGAGGAGCCCATGAAGGCCCAGCCGTCACGGGACTTGTAGGTGCGGAAGTTGGCCTTGGTGAAGGCCGGCACGTCCTCGGCGATCCAGGTGCCCATCTTGGCCTGGCCGGGGATGTCGGAGCCGTCGTAGTAGTACTTGTTGTCCGGGTTGAGCACCGGCATGATCACGATGTACGGGAGGCTGGTGCCCGCCTTGACCCCCTCCGCGACGGCCTTCTGGAGGCCGAGGCTGCGGTCGGACCAGTAGTTCGCGGGGAAGCCGTTGCCGCCGGGGAGCGCGATGAGCACCGGGAAGCCGCTCTTGGCGTACTTCGGGTCGTCGTACTCCTTGGGCGCCCACACCCATACGTCGCCCTCGAAGCCGGACTTGGCACCGGCGAGGCGGGTCTTGGCGATGATCGTGCCGTCGTCGAGCTTGGTGGTCTGCTTGAAGTCGGACTTCGGGCCGGTGGGCATGAGCACGTCCGGGTCCCCGCTGGGCTTGGCCTCGGGCGTGGGGCTGCCGGCGTCGGACTTGGAGGCGGCCGGGGGCGGGTTCTTGCCGAAGGTGACGGCTTCGCCGTTGCCGGAGAACCAGTCGAGCTTCCAGGCGGCGAAGCCGCCACCGCCGAGCAGGAGGGCGAGGGCGAGGACGGCGGCTATGCCTATGCGACGGCGGCGGGGGCGCGGGGGGTCGGCGGGGGGCGGCTGCTCCTCGCTGTAGCGGTAGGGCGTGCGGCCGCTGTCGCCGTTGCCGCCGTTGTCGTGGTTGCCGCCGTTGTCGTGGTGCGGGTGGGGCTGGTGGTACGGCTGCTGCTCGTGGGGCTGGCCGTACGGCTGAGGGCGGCCGCGCGGGGGCTCGTACGGCTGCTGGTACGGCTGCTGCTGCGGCTGCTGGTACGGCTGCTGCGGCTGGTCGTACGGCTGCTGGCGCGGCTGCTCGTACCGGGCGGTCGGGTACTCCTCGTAGGACGGCTGGTCATCAGGCCGCGGGCGCTGCGGGTACTGGTGCACGAACTTCGCTCCGAACGGTCTTGACTGCCCCCGAGGGCAGAACGGCTGGGCATCCCCTAGTCCTGATGTGCAATTCGCCCGCACAGTTCCAAATTCGAGCAAAGAACGGAACGGAAACCTTGCCGCGCAGGTCGCGGGCGGGGGCGTACGGGAGCGGACCGGGGGCGGTCGGGGTGGACAGGGGCGGGCGCGCGGCGGGCAGGGCGGGCGGGGCGGGTGCGGCGGGCTCCCGGCTCAGCGCTGGGCGTCGAGCGTCCTCGCGCAGCGGCCGAGCAGCGCGAGGAACACGTCCCGCTCCTCCGGGGTGAACGCGGCGGCGAGCGCCCGCTCGACCCGTACCGCGCCGGCGTCCGCCAGCTCCATGGCCGCGCGGCCCTCGTCGGTGAGGCGGGTCTCCAGGACGTTGCGGTGCCACTCGTGCGGGGTCCGCTCGATGAGCCCGCGCTCCTGGAGGTTCTTCAGCACGGTGTTCATGGTCGGCGGCGTCACCCCGCACAGGCGCGCGAGCGCGGCGGCGGAGATCCCGGGCTTCTCGGCCAGCCAGAGCAGGGCGGCGTACTGCGGAACCGTTACTCCCGCCGGCTTGCACGCCGCGTTCTTCGCCGCGAGAAGGGCCTGCTCGGCGCGCTTGAGGTGAGAGCCGATGCGCTCCTCGGGGGCCATGGAGGTCATGACGGGCATCCTACGGCCCTTGCATGCATTAGAACTCTAATCTACATTCGCCCTCAGCCGATCAGTAGAGGACACATGACGCACATGACGCACATGACCATCATGAGGAAGCGCGCTATGCCGACGCAGACGCACCGGCGAGGGCGTGCGCTGCCCCTGACCGCGGCCCTGACCCTGGCCCTGGCCGGCTCCCTGACCCTGGGAGCGGCCCCGGCCACCACCGCCGCCACCCCCCGCATATCCACGGCCTTCACCCTCCCCGGCGCGAAGGTCTACCCGGAGGGCATCGCGACCGACCCGCGCACACACACCGTGTACGTCGGCTCGTACGCGGACGGCACCGTCTACCGGGCCCGCCCCGGCCGCACCGAGGCCGAGGTGTTCCTGCCCGCGGGCACCGACGGCCGGCGCACGGCGAACGGCCTGCGGGTCGACGCCCGCGGCCGCCTGTGGGTGACGGACTCCACCAAGGGCGTGGCCGTCTACGACACCGCGACGGGAGCCCGCCTGGCCCGGTTCGAGGTGGCCGCGGACGCGCCCGCCCGCTTCGTGAACGACCTCACGCTCACCCCGGACGGCACCGCGTACCTGACGGACAGCATCCGCGGGGTCCTCTACCGCGTGACCCCGCAGCAGCTGGCGGCGGGCGGCGGCGTCCTGACCGTGGCCCACGACCTCACCCCGGTGCTGCGCCCCCGCCCGGCGGGCGGATTCAGCCTGAACGGGATCACGACCGACCGTACGGGCCGCTACCTCCTCACCGTCGACATGCCGACGGGCGACCTCTACCGCGTGGACCTGTGCGACGGCGGCATCCGCCGGGTCGCCCTCACCGGCGGCGACCTCAAGGCCGCGGACGGCCTGGACCTCGCCCCGGACGGCAGCCTGCGCGTGGCGCACAACACCACCAACACCCTGACCCGCTGGCAACTCGACCCGACCGGCACCCGCGCCCGCCTGGTCCGCACCCTCACGGACCCGTCCCTCCAGATCCCCACCACCCTCACCCACACCCCGGGCCGCACCCTGGTGGTCCGCTCCCAGTTCGACAAGGACGGCCCGATGCAACCCAGCACGGGCACCCCGGTCCCCTTCACGGTGGCATCGATCCGCGGCTTCTGAGGCGGAGGGCGGGGGCGTGGCGGTCAGGCGCCACCGCCTCCGCTCCACCGGGCCCGCACGTCGGCGCCGACGTACGGCACCCCGGGCAGCAGCAGCAACGGCGGCACCCACAGCGGCACCGTGACCAGCGGCCCGTCACCGGCCAGCCGACCGGCGACGGGCAACGCGACAAGAGGGGCGACAGCCCGAGCTCCCCCGCCGCAGCTGCCGACCGATGCCGACCACGGGGAACACCACCCACTAGGCAAGGCCAGCGGCGGTCACGCCCCACTGGGCGGTCCACCACAGCACACAGATCACCGACAAAACGGCGCCCACCGCAAAACACCCTATGGAGGCGGCGCGCAGCACACGCCGCGGAAATGGCGAACGCGCCCGCGCCCGGGCCGCGACGAAGGCCCGCACGTCCCACCCGGCCGCCTCCTCCAGATACACGGAGGCAGCCGCTCCGACGCTCCGACAGACGAGAAGCATGCCGCGCCCGGCCACAGCCAAGGCCCGCACATCCCACCCGACAACATCCCGCACGCTCCGCCCGACCGCCCCCGCATCCTCCAGATGTACGGTGACCTCGTCGAGCATCTCCCGCACGGAGGCGTCCCCGACGCCCCGGTACTCCCAGTTGCTCCGACAGGCGGCGAGTATCTGCTCGTCGGTCGTGAAGACCCTCCGTCGCAACTGCTGCTCGCGGCGCGGCGTGCACCTCGCCCCCACCGGCCAAGATCAGCCCCACGAGCCCCACGAAGGCGTCCCAGTCACCGCGCCCCCGCTCCAGCCACGCTCCGCTCCGCCCCGCCCCGCCCCGCCCCCGGAGGACGACGGCCCCGGCACAAGGATCCGCACGGGGACCATTGGGCGATCAGCGCCAGCACACACCTCAAGCCCGCCACGCAGCACCCGACTACACGTCAGCCCACAGCCGCAGCAGCCCCAACTCAACTCGGGGGCGTCCTAACCCCCAGGCGGAGCCGGAGGCGAAGGCACGGTCGGCTGTGCGACACCGCCCCCACCCCGCCGCACCGCAGACCGCAACATCAGCGCCATCACCACCTCAGCCACCCCCAACAACACCAACCACAGCCCCAACAACCGCGTCAGCGCCACAGCCGAATCCACGGGGAAGCACAGCACGACAATCCCGGCCACAGCCCCGAGCGCCCCCAGCCCGATCAGCATCCCCCGATGCACAAGCCCATGATCAGCGATCGCGACGTACACGGTCAGCAGCCCAGTGATGAGCCAGAACACCCCGACAATCAGCGACAGCGCCCCAATGGTCTGCATCGGATGCCGCAACACCAGCACACCGGCCAGAAAGGCCAGCACAGCAATCAACACCCCAGCCAGCCGGCCACTCCCCTCATTCCCATGCGAGAACGCGGAGACAAACCGAAACCCACCGGCCACCAACAACTGCAGCCCGATGATCACGGCCAGAACATGCAGCGTCTCATCGGGCCACACCAGCACCAGCACACCGGGAATCAAGGTCGCCAGCGCCACCCCGAGCGCCCAATGCCACGACCCACCGAGCCGCCCGAGCTCGTCCTCAGGATCCCCACGCCGCCCCTGCACCACACCGGAACGCACGCTCATCACGCCTCCAGGACCCCACCCAACCGGCCCCCTCCCGCCACTGTAGGCCGCCCACCCCCACTCCGCCCCCCGGCCCGAACCACCACCCCACCGGGCCCCTAACACCCCCACGGACCGCTCCCGTGAAGCGATGACCGCACTGCCCGACTGGATGCGCCCGCCCCGCGCGGAAGGCTGGTTAGCGGAAGACCTGGACCACCTCCCCGAGGCCCCCGCCACACCGAGCTCATCGACGGCGCTCTCGTCTTCACGATGTGGCCGCAGCGGTCCTGGCACGGTCACCTCCTCACAGCCCTGACCACCGCACTCATGGCACAGGCACCGTCCGGCTTCGAGATCGAGCGCGAGATGACGATCCGCCTGGACGCCCGCAACCGCCCCGAGCCGGACCTCCTGCTGACGACCCTGCCGTACGCCCCCGACCGCACCTGGTACGCACCAGAGGACGTGAGGCTCGTAATAGAAGCGACGTCACCCGAGTCCGCACACCGCGACCGCACGGTAAAACTCCGCAAGTACGCCGAGGCCCGCATCCCCCACTAACTGGTGCATCAAGGACGAGGCCGGCGCCCCCATAGTCCACACCTACGAGCTCGACGCACCAACCGGCGCCTACGCCCCCGCCGCCTCTTCCGAGACACCCTCGACCGCCCGGTCCCCTTCCAGATCACCCTGGACCTGAACCAACTCACCCCACCCCGAAGCAGCTGAGCGCGCAGCTCACTCGCCCGGAGATGCCTAGCCCAGATATCAGTCAGTCGGCGAAACTGCGCCGGTGAGCCGCCAACTGAGGTTTCAAGCAGGTCACCCCAGCGCGGGGGAGAATACTCACCGGTCAGTAGTGGTACCGGGCGGCCAGGATGACGACCTCCTTGTCCGTCACCAGATAGACGAGGCGGTGCTCGTCATCGATCCGTCGCGACCAGGCCCCGGGCAGGTGATACTTCAGCGGCTCCGGCTTGCCGATCCCCGTGAAGGGGTCACGCTTGACGTCCTCGATGAGCTTGTTGATCCGAGCGAGCATCTTCCGGTCGTTCTTGAGCCAGGACGTGTAGTCCTCCCAGCCCTGATCCTCGAAGACGAGCCTCACGCGGCACCCGCACCTGCGTCCGGTGACCCGGGATCGATCAGCTCACGCTCTGACACGTTGATGTGCGACAGGGCATTCTCGTACGCCTTGAGCAACCGCCGGGCGTTCGCCGGCGAGCGCAGCAGGTAGGAGCCCTCGCGCAGCGCCATGTAGTCCTCGGCCGAGACAAGCACCGCGTTGCCGTGCTTGGAGACGATCTCGATGGCCTCATGGTTCTCGTTGACCTTTTTGATCAACGGAAACAGTTCCTTGCGCGCTTCACTCGCAGTGATGGACATGACTCAGCCCTCCCATCAAGTGGTACTCAATAACGTACCACTTTTGGTGACATCTGAGAGAGGAACCGACTGACGGCCCCTCAGCCGATCCAGCATGGGGAAAGGCCGGGGGCCCACCTTCGGAGAGGTGGACCCCACCTGACCTGCATGTTTGCCACGTCAACGACGTGGTGTGATTCCATCCGCTCAGACGTTGGAGCGGAACCTGTAGTGCAGAGCTCCCACCTGCGGAAACGCGCGTTCTACGGTGGGCATCCCAGCACCACGCAGGCCCGCCGGCTCTCGTACGCTTACACAGCCCGGTTGCCAGCGCTCGAGCTCGCCTCCTCTGACGGCGGGGACGTCACATCCGGGGGCACAGGCCGCATGGAGCGCTGCAAGACTTCCCGGCAGCGCTCCCACGCGCCGTGATGCGCTTGTCGACGACGGCCGCGTCCATGAGGGCGGCCACCATGACCATCCGGTCATTGACCGTGGAGACCGCCAACCCCTCACCGGAGGCATGCAGGTCCTTGGCGAACTCCTCGAAGTCGCGTCGCGCCAGCCCGGCCAGCGCCTTCCGTCCCAGGCGCGGCCCAAGATGGTTACGGATGAACCCTTCGTAGTTGCGGCGCGTGGACTCACCGACGACCTGTCGCTCCAGCCACTCCTGAGCCCAGGCTCGCAACGCCACCCGACGGGGAAACGACCTCTCCCGCTGACGCCCGCGCCTACCACCCAGCTCCCGGTACCGCACCGTCCACCCATGCCGACACCGCGGACGATCAGCAAGGGAGTTCCGGTCCTAGACGCCCTTCTTGCACCTCTGAAAGACGCTCGCCACCTCAAGCCCCCGCGATCCTCCGCCCGACCCATGTTCGAAACCGTGCACCGCCGCATCACGGACGAGCAAGGGCATCATCGGTAAACCCCCCTTTCCGGCGAATGCGGACACAAGCTCCCCACGGTCCCGGGGGCCATCGGGTCAGCCAGACCCTCCTCGCTGGATGCGCTCACGTCCTCCGCGCTTGTCGTCACGTGATCCATACATCAGCACCGAAGGCCATACCGCGCTATGGTTGATGTATGGCTACTAAGAAGGTGACTATCACTCTCGACGAATCCCTGGTCGAAGCCCTGGCCGGAGCCGCCGAGGAAGAAGGCATCCCGCTCTCCCGCCTCGTCGCCGGAGCAGCCGAACGCGAGCTGCGCCTACGGGCCGGCCGGGCCGTCATCCAGGAGTGGCAGGCAGAACACGGCACCTTCACCCCCGAAGAGCTCGCCGCCGCCCGCGCGGACCTTGCCGCCGCCGATGCCGAGTACCTCAGCGGCCCGGGGGCCTCGGCCGCGTGAACATCCCCTACCTGTACGACGCCGGAGTCCTCATCGCCATCGACAACGACGACCGACGCATGTGGGCCCGCCACAGCCTGGCCCTCGAAGACGGCCGGGACATTCACGTCCCGTCCGTCGTCGTCAGCCAGGCATGGCGGGACTCCCGCCGCCAGGTCAGACTCGGCAGGTTCCTCGCCGGGTGCCACGTCGTACCCGTCGGCCTCGAAACCGCCAAAGCCGCAGGCATCCTCTGCGGCAAGGCTGGCACCTCCGACATCGTCGACGCCACCGTCGCGACCATGGCAGCCAGCCTCGGCGCCATCATCTGGACCTCAGACCCGAACGACATCCACACCCTCATCGACGCCCAGAGCATCAAACCCGCCCCTGTCATCCGCACCGTCTAGTACTGGGGCCGCAGTTACGGGGGGGGCGGCCACGGCGGCGATAGCGGCTGAGGCGGGCTCGGAACCCCTATACGGGACAGCCCTTAGTCGACATGATTCGGAGCCTTGCATTCCACTCTGGGAGTCCAGTTGGCAACTGGACTCCCTCGGGGCCGGGCAGCGCGCAGGGGCTCCATGGGATACCCTGCAGAGTTCACTTCCAAGAGGGGGCACAGCAGCACATGCCAGTAGTCACACCTGCCGATCTACTGTTGCTCCACATTTCAACTAGCAAAAGCGCTGCCATTTCCTCCATTCCCACGGGAGGAGGGAGATACCCTTTTCCAATCTCACAGCTGATGCAACAGGTCGTGGTAGACAGGTTACTGCTGGCAGGTGAACACTTGAGGGCGGGAGACAAACTCCTTTTCGACACTCAATACAGATCGGCGATTAGCCGCCATTACTACGCAATGTATCACGCTGCACGGGCGATCGTATTTGCTGAGAATAGGGGTGACGATTATGAACGGCATAACGTACTCCCCAGGAATCTTCCGCCGACTCTGCCGGATTCCGCAACTCACGAAAGCGAGTTGACGGACGCCCGCCTATTGCGCAATCAGGCGGATTATGATGCGTACCCCCTCAATGAGACCGAGTGGGAAGTTGACGCACGAACACTCGCTGTGACCGCAGCGAATTTCCTCCAGACCTGCGAGTCGTTCGCCTCAAAGAATGGGTACATCTGATGTCAAGTGTCAACTACGAGTCCTTGATTTCCGACGCCCTCGAAGAGGCCGGCATTTCAATCGTTCGGGTTGATGAGAGGTCTTTCCCTGGAGAAAAGTGGTTCGTCGTATGGGTCGATGAAGACTCTCTAGTAACTGCACAGAGCCTAGCGGGCTCAATCGAGCAAGCGTTGAACGACGTATCCGAGGTGACCAATCAGTCCCTGGTTGTGACTTTTAGACCTCATCGAGCAGAAGAAAAAAAGACGGGCGAGTTGAACGACAGAGGCCCTCTCTCGGGGCCAAAAATGGATCAGCTCATTCAGTTGCTAGAGGCAAGGTCCCGCACCTCTGACGCACTTCCGAGTCTGAAGTACATGGAGGACCCTAGGGCCAGCCTCGCGGCTGTCGGTGCGTCAAGGCACCACCTCGTGTATGGCCGACGAGGAGTAGGGAAAACAGCTCTTCTTCTGGAAGCGAAACGGAGCGCAGAGAGAGATGGGCACGTTACTGCTTGGATTAACGCGCATACGCTGCGACGCCTGGACTTCGCTAGCGCCTTCCTCGGAATTGCTGAGGTCACCCTCAACTCCTTGATTCAACATGCAGGATCATCACAAGGCGATTCTTATGTGCGACTCAAGGAAAGTAGCGCTCGACTGGCGCAACAGCGGGCAGAAGGTCCCCTGTCAGGCTCGGTTCTCGGCGAGATGGTTGCCGAGCTGAATCGATCTCTCCGTTCCGTTCTACGGGAGGGCCTTGTCCGCCTCTATCTTTACATCGATGATTTCTACCTTTTTCCGCAAACTGCACAGCCTCACTTGTTGGACTGCGTCGCCGGAATGCTACGTGACTGCGATGGATGGATCAAAGTAGCCAGCATCGAGCGATTGACCAGGCCATTTGAGCCATCGTCGAGAATTGGCATTGAAGTTCCTCACGATGCTTCAAAAATCGACCTCGATGTTACACTCGAAGATCCGGGATCTACGCAACGATTCCTTGAGTCAGTGTTGGCTAACTACACCGCCGCTGCGGGACTGGCCAAGCCGTCCAGTATCGCACAGAATGCTGCGCTCGGTAGGCTGGTTCTCGCTTCGGGCGGCGTGCCGCGTGATTATCTAAACCTTTTCGCTTCTTCCATTGTGGCTGCACGGTCGCGTCCGAAGGCGCGTGAAATCGGAAGGGAAGACGTCGCGGATGCCGCTGGACGTGCTGCCAGGAGCAAGAAGAGGGATCTGGAGCAGGACGTTTCCACGGACAGTGCGGTTAGTTTGACGGCTGCCTTGGATACCCTGGCTGCGGAAGTACGCGGAGCCGGATACACCTACTTTAGGGTGGACGTTGCGCAGAAGTCTCATCACTTCTATGAGCTGCTGGCTCAGCTTGTGGATTTGCGCTTCGCGCACTTGATTCAATCCACGCTTTCCGATCAGCACAGGCCGGGAGTCAAGTACGAGGTATACATCCTGGACCTTAGTGAGTACGCTGACGTCCGGCTGAAGCGGGGCCTCGCCATTCTTGACCTGAAGGACGGGAAGTGGAATTTCAGGGTGAGTGGGACAGCGGGAACCCAAAAGCAATTGCCCGGCACGCTCCTGCGTGACGAATTGCGGCGGGCCCCAGTGGTCGACTTGGAACGGCTTGCAGAGAAAGCAGCTGAACGAGTCGGGGGCTCCTGAGCTCTGCAGGTTGGCGAACCGCTTTGGCCGGTGACCTGCCGGTCTGGGTCGAGCATGATCAGTGGGCCGTACGCGGGTTGGCAACTCGGGCAGGCTTTGGATCTGCTCGCAATGTGCGCGACTGGCGCCCTGGTCTTACTCAACGCGGGCCTTAGGCCGTGGAACCGACCGCCTCAGCCACACCGTTCCGCTGGGCATCAGGTGAGTGATCGCGGCACGGGCGCCGGCCCGGGCTGGAGCGGGGCGGGGCGGGGCGGAGACAGGAACGCAGGCCCGGCCGGGGGTGCGCCGCGCGCGGTGAGCGGGGTGAGCCGCCTTGAACCCGCAAATAGGGTTGCGACTCACCGGCTGAGAAACTTGTGGATCTTGGTCGAGTAAGGGTCGGACCGGCGGGCCTTCGCTGTATACCTCGTTGGATTCCGAACCGGCGAGACACGCTGATGCCTTGTCGGGCCACGGGTCCGAGTCACGGAACAGGAATGGGTTCTGCTGCCGCTCCATACCGGAGAGGCCCTCGCCCCACGCGTCGAGGGCGTCGATGGCTCGCTCATGATGCTGCCAGAAGCCACTGCCGACTAGTACTGCAGCTGCAGTACTAGTCCGGTGCGCTGGGCGATGAGACGGACGAGGCGCTTTCACCGACACCGCAGGTGTGGCTATCAGGCTGCTGGTGCGGTCTCGTAGTCAGCAGTATTGGGTGCCGAGACTGCTGGGCAGTGTGCAGGTTGTGCCAACCCTCGGCGAAGTCGAGGATCGCCTTGCAGGTAACGGTCTGGCTGGGCCAGGGGATGCGCTCGCCGCAGCATGGCCGTCTACGCGTGTGCAGCGCCAGTCAGGCTCCCGCGTTCACCTGGTTCGGCATCGGCCTGCCTGGCACGGAGTCGCACTGCCGTCTCGGTAAGCCGACGTCATTGGGGGATGTTTGACCGACCAAGCGATCACCACCCCACACTGCTCTATCATCTCGGCCTTGGATCCGGTGTGAACGACCAACGAGGGCGAGGCCAACACCTTCCGATGTCCCCATGGCAGACATTCCCCCGGGAACGAACCCTTGGCCGGGGGTCCCCGACGGGGCCGGGGCTAACCGCCCCGGCCCCGTCGGCCACTTGTACTTGTGCGTTGAACTCCGCCACGTCAGCGACGTGGTGGAGTTCACACGTTGAAGCGGAACTCCACCACGTCCCCGTCCTGCATCACGTACTCCTTGCCCTCCATGCGGGCCTTGCCCTTCGCTCGGGCTTCCGTTACCGAGCCGCAGGCGACCAGGTCGGCGAAGGAGATGACCTCCGCCTTGATGAAGCCGCGCTGGAAGTCCGTGTGGATCACGCCCGCCGCCTCCGGGGCCGTGGCGCCCTTCTTGATCGTCCAGGCGCGGGTCTCCTTCGGGCCCGCCGTCAGGTACGTCTGGAGGCCCAGGGTGTCGAAGCCGACGCGGCCGAGGGTGGCGAGGCCGGGCTCCTCCTGGCCGACCGACTGGAGGAGCTCCAGGGCCTCCTCGTCGTCCAGCTCGGCGAGGTCCGCCTCCAGCTTGGCGTTGAGGAAGATGGCCTCCGCCGGGGCGACCAGGGCGGACTGTTCCGCCTTGAAGGCGTCGTCCGTCAGCTCGTCCTCGTCCACGTTGAAGACGTAGAGGAAGGGCTTCGTGGTGAGGAGGTGCAGCTCGTGGAGGAGGTCGCCCTGCTCCGTGCCCTTCGTGATGCCCTTCGAGAAGAGGGTGTCGCCGGCTTCGAGGATCTTCTTCGCCTCGACGACCGCCGCGAGCACCGCGACCTTGTCCTTCTGGAGGCGGGACTCCTTCGTCAGGCGCGGCTCGGCCTTCTCGATGGACTGGAGGTCGGCGAGGATCAGCTCGGTGTTGATCGTCTCGATGTCGTCCTTCGGCGAGACCTTGCCGTCGACGTGGACGACGTTCTCGTCCTTGAAGGCGCGGATGACCTGGCAGATGGCGTCCGACTCGCGGATGTTCGCCAGGAACTTGTTGCCCAGGCCCTCACCCTCCGAGGCGCCGCGCACGATGCCCGCGATGTCGACGAAGTCGACCGTCGCCGGGAGCACCTTCGCCGAGCCGAAGATGCCGGCGAGCACGGCCAGGCGCGGGTCCGGGACGCCGACGACGCCGACGTTCGGCTCGATGGTGGCGAACGGGTAGTTGGCCGCCAGCACGTCGTTCTTGGTCAGGGCGTTGAACAGGGTCGACTTGCCGACATTCGGCAGGCCGACGATTCCGATCGTGAGCGACACGTTGGCGACTTCCCGTAGCTGGAGGGGGCGGCGGCCCGGGAGTGGGCCACCGGACAGTTTACTTTCCGATGAGTGGGGGTGGATGTACGCGTGTCCGGGGCCCGATCCGGCGGCCTCCCCGCCTAATTTGGTCGGGTGGAGCAACACAGGACGCGTCCGGCCCCTCACCCTCAGCGACCCCCGGCCCAGCGCCGCCGGCCGCGCATCGGCCTGCCCGCCCAGAGCGGCCCCGCCCCGCGGCGGCCCGTGGCGGTACGGCGGCTGCCCCGGCCCCGCCTGACCGGGCTCGGCGGCGGGCTCTTCGCCTGCACGGCGATGGTGCTGGTCGCGGGGGTCTGCTGGCTGCTGTTCAGCTCCTCGCTCTTCGTCTACGGGCTGCTCTTCCCGCCCGTCGCCGCCGCCACCGCGCTGTGGGTCCGGCCCGCCGACGTGATCACCGCGCCGATCGGGGCGCCCATCGCCTTCGCCGCCGGGGTGTGGCCGATCTCGGGGGGCTCCGGCGGCTTCGGCGGGCAGCTGATGGGGCTGGTCTCCGCGCTGTCCCTGCACGCCGGCTGGCTGTACGCGGGCACGCTCGTCGCCGCCCTGATCGCCGTGGTGCGCAAGGCCGTACTGATCGGCAGGCGGCGCCTCCCCCGACGCGTCGCCTAGCCGACCGGAAAGACCGGAGCGACCGGAGCGACCGGACCCCCGCCGCCGGACCGCACCGACCCCCTACCCCTTCGCCCTCTCCCCCGCCGCCCGCGCCGCCATCCCCGCCCCCACGATGCCCGCGTTGTTCTGCAGCTCCGCCGGCACGATCTCCGCCCGGACCCCCTCGATCAGCGGCAGGAACTTCTCCGGCTTGCGGCTCACGCCGCCCCCGAGGATGAACAGGTCCGGCGAGAACAGCATCTCCACGTGCTGCATGTACTTGCTGAGCCGGTGCGCCCACCGCTCCCACGTGAGGTCGCCGTCCTCCTTGGCCTTGATCGACGCCCGCTTCTCCGCGTCGTGGCCCTTGAGCTCCAGGTGGCCCAGCTCCGAGTTCGGCACCAGCCGCCCGTCCGTGAACAGGGCGCTGCCGATGCCCGTACCCAGGGTCAGCATGATCACCGTGCCGTCCCGGTCGCGCCCGGCCCCGTACGTCATCTCCGCGACGCCCGCCGCGTCCGCGTCGTTGAGCACCGTGACCGGCTGCCCGCCCAGCGCGCGCGACAGCAGCGAGGCGGTGTCCACGTCGATCCAGGAGGAGTCCATATTGGCCGCGGTCCGGGTGACGCCGTTCGTGACCACGCCCGGGAAGGTCACGCCGAGCGGCCCGTCCCAGTCGAAGTGGCGGACCACCTCGACGACGCATCCGGCCACCCCGTCGGGAGTGGCCGGATGCGGTGTGAGTACTTTGTGGCGCTCCTGCGCGAGCGCGCCGCGCTCCAGGTCCACAGGAGCGCCCTTGATGCCGGTTCCGCCGATGTCCACACCGAAGATCTGCATGGACATACCGTACGAAACGAGTTACTGGTCGGCGACCAGTTCCGCGGCCTCGGCCCGCAGGTCGCGGCGGAGCTCCTTCGGCAGCGAGAAGGTGATGTGCTCCTCGGCCGTCTTGACGATCTCCACATCGGCGTAACCGCGGGCGGCCAGCCACTCCAGGACCTCCTCGACCAGGACCTCCGGCACCGAGGCGCCCGAGGTGAGGCCGACGGTGGTGACACCCTCCAGCCACGCCTCGTCGATCTCGCTCGCGAAGTCGACCAGGTACGCGGCCTTCGCGCCGGCGTCCTTCGCGACCTCGACCAGCCGGATCGAGTTCGAGGAGTTCCGGGAGCCGACCACGATGACCAGGTCGGAGTCGGCGCCCATCACCTTGACGGCGGCCTGCCGGTTCGAGGTGGCGTAGCAGATGTCGTCGCTCGGGGGCGAGACGAGCAGCGGGAACTTGGTCTTGAGCGCGTCCACCGTCTCCATGGTCTCGTCCACCGACAGCGTGGTCTGGGAGAGCCAGACGACCTTCGACTCGTCGCGGACGGTGACCTTGTCCACGTCGTGCGGGCCGTCGACGATGGTGATGTGCTCCGGGGCCTCGCCCGAGGTGCCGATGACCTCCTCGTGGCCCTCGTGGCCGATGAGGAGGATGTCGAAGTCGTCCTTCGCGTACCGGATGGCTTCCTTGTGCACCTTGGTGACCAGCGGGCAGGTCGCGTCGATGGTCGCGAGCCGGCCGCGCTCCGCCTCCTCGTGGACGACGGGGGCCACGCCGTGCGCGGAGAACATCACGATGTTGCCCTCGGGCACCTCCTCCGTCCGCTCGACGAAGATGGCGCCCTTCCGCTCCAGCGTCTGGACCACGTACTTGTTGTGCACGATCTCGTGGCGGACGTACACCGGCGCCCCGTACTGCTCAAGGGCTTTCTCGACGGCGATCACGGCTCGGTCCACGCCCGCGCAGTAACCGCGGGGCGCGGCGAGCAGGACACGGCGGGAAGCGGGGGCAGGGGCGGGAGCAGTCATAGCCTCCATCGTACGGGGGTCTCCCGCAGGGCGGACGTCGCCCGCTCGGCAGAGACTGGCCCCGTGTCACCGAAGGAACGTTCCGCCCGTCCCCCCGGAGGACTGATGGTGTCCGCTACGGATTCCGGCAGGCAGGCGCCCGCGCCGCTGCGCCGGAGTCTCGGCTTCCGGGACCTGGTGGTCTACGGGCTGCTCTTCATCGCCCCCATGGCCCCCGTCGGCGTCTTCGGCGCGCTCGACGCCGTGTCGCACGGCGCGGTGGCCCTCGTCTACCTCGTCGCGACGGCCGCGATGGCCTTCACCGCGTTCAGCTACGCCCAGATGGTGCGGGTCGCCCCGCAGGCCGGCTCGGTCTTCACCTACGCCCGCAAGGGGCTGGGCGAGGGGCCGGGCCTGATCGCCGGGTGGATGGCGATGCTGGACTACCTGCTGATCCCGGCGGTGGCCTACCTCTTCTCCGGGATCGCGATGAACGCGCTGGTACCGGAGGTGTCCCGCTGGGTGTGGACGGCCCTGGCGGTCCTGGTGACCACCGCGCTCAACCTGTGGGGCGTACGGGCGGCAGCGCGGGCGGGGTTCGCCGTGCTGGTCATGGAGGTGCTGGTGCTGCTGGTCTTCGTGGCCGCGGCCGTGACCGTACTGGTCCAGGACGGGCCCCGGCGCGGCTGGCTCTCCCCGCTGACCGGGGACGGCTCGCTGGGGTTCAGTACGGCGGCGGTGCTGGGCGCGGTGTCCATCGCGGTCCTGTCCTACCTGGGCTTCGACGCCATCGCCTCCTTCGCCGAGGAGGTGACCGGCGGTTCGCGGCGGGTGGCCCGGGCGGTGCTGTGCTGCCTGGCCCTGGCCGGGACGCTGTTCGTGGCGCAGAGCTATCTGGCGGCGCTGCTGATGCCGGTCTCCTCGGCGGAGCTGGCGGCGGACCCGGCGCGGCAGGGGCCGGCCTTCTACACCGCGGTGGAGTCCGCGGCCGGGCTCTGGCTGCACGACCTGGTGGCGGTGAGCAAGGCCGTCGGGGCGGCCTTCGCGGCGCTGGCCGGGCAGGCGGCGGCGGGCCGGCTGGTGTTCGCGATGGCCCGGGAGGGCCGGCTGCCGCGGGTCCTCGCGCGGACCTCGGCCGGGGTGCCGCGGGCCGCGCTGCTGGTGGCGGCGACGGTCACGCTGGTGGCGGCGGTGTGGGCGGCCCGGCGCGACGACGGGCTCGGGCATCTGGTCTCGGTGGTGGACGTGGGCGCGCTGGTGGCCTTCACGCTGCTGCACGCCTCGGTGGTGGGCTGGTTCGTGGTGCGGCGGCGCGAGGGCCCGCCGCAGTGGGGGAAGCACCTGGTGGTGCCGGTGCTCGGGGCGGCGGTGACGGTCGCGGTGATCGTCGAAGCCTCGCGGGCGGCGCAGCTGGTGGGGGCGGTGTGGCTGATGGCGGGCCTGTGCGTACTCCTCGTCCAGCGCGGGCGCCGCCGGCCGCCCGGCGCGGACGCCCACGGCACGGCGGCGGGCGGCGGCGACACCGCGGCCGGAGGTCCCGGGGCCTGAGACGCTGTCAGCGGCGGGGGATAACCTGCGCACATGGGTCTGAATACGTCGGCCGAGGCGCCGCTGCCCGTGGGCCAGGTGTCCCGGCTCATCGGGGGCTGGATCGAGCGGCTCGGGCAGGTGTGGGTGGAGGGGCAGATCACGCAGCTCTCGCGGCGGCCGGGGGCGGGTGTGGTGTTCCTGACGCTGCGCGACCCCTCGCACGACGTCTCGGTGAGCGTGACCTGCTTCCGCCAGGTCTACGACGAGGTCGCGGACGTGGTCGCGGAGGGCGCGCGGGTGGTGCTGCTGGCCAAGCCCGAGTGGTACGCCCCGCGCGGGCAGCTGTCCCTGCGGGCGACGGAGATACGGCCGGTCGGCATCGGTGAGCTGCTGGCCCGGCTGGAGCGGCTCAAGCGGTCGCTGGCCTCGGAGGGCCTGTTCGCGCTGGACCGCAAGAAGCCGCTGCCCTTCCTGCCGCAGCTGGTCGGCCTGGTGGTGGGGCGGGCCTCGGCCGCCGAGCGCGACGTACTGGAGAACGCGCGCCGCCGGTGGCCCGCGGTCCGCTTCGAGGTGCGCAATGTGGCCGTGCAGGGGGTGCACGCGGTGCCGCAGGTGGTCCGGGCGGTCAAGGAGCTGGACGCCCTGGACGAGGTCGACGTGATCATCGTGGCGCGGGGCGGCGGCAGCGTGGAGGACCTGCTGCCCTTCTCCGACGAGGAGGTGGTCCGGACCGTCGCGGCGGCCCGTACGCCGGTGGTCTCGGCGATCGGCCACGAGCCGGACTCGCCGCTGCTGGACCTCGTCGCGGACCTGCGCGCCTCCACGCCCACGGACGCCGCGAAGAAGGTGGTCCCGGACGTCGGCGAGGAGCTGGAGCGGGTACGCCAGCTGCAGGGCCGGGGGCTGCGCGCGGTGGGCGCCCTGCTCGACCGCGAGGAGCGGGGGCTCGCGCACGCGCTGGCCCGGCCGGTCTTCGTCCACCCGCAGCGGATGGTGGAGCTGCGCGAGGACGAGGTGGAGGCGCTGCTGGCACGCGGCCGGCGCACGCTGGGGCATCTGCTGGACCGGGCCGATTCGGAGCTGGCGCACACCCTCGCCCGGGTGGTGGCGCTGTCCCCCGCCGCGACCCTGGAGCGCGGGTACGCCGTACTCCAGCGGCCGGACGGGCACGTGGTGCGCTCGGCGCGCGAGGTGGCGGCGGGCGAGGTGCTGCGGGCGCGGGTGGCGGAGGGGGCCTTCTCGGTGGAGGTGGGGGCGGTGGAGCCGGCGGAGGAGCCCGCGGGTCCGGACACCGCGGGTCCGGACACCGCCGACTCGGACCCCGGCGACGCTTCCGGATGACGACACACGCCCGCAATCGCGGGTTCGTACGAGACGCAGAGGATGGATCGGGAATGGCAGAGGCCGAAACGGCGCTGGGCTACGAGCAGGCCCGCGACGAACTGATCGAGGTGGTCCGCAAGCTGGAGGCCGGCGGGACCTCGCTGGAGGACTCGCTCGCGCTCTGGGAGCGCGGCGAGGAGCTGGCGAAGGTCTGCCGCCACTGGCTGGAGGGGGCCCGGGCCCGGCTGGACTCGGCGCTCGCCGCCCGTGAGGCGGCCGGGGAGGAGTGATCCGGCGGCCGCGGGAGGCGGCCGGGGAGGTGATCCCGCTCACGCGGCCAGGTATTTAGTTGAAAATTCATCTACTTTGGTCGTAGAGTGGTTCCACCGCTTCACCTCTCCTTGTCTCCTTGGAAGAAGGCTTTCCGATGTCTCTCGTTCTCGACACCGCCGCTCAGGACCTGCTGTTCCGCGAGGCCCGCACCGCCAACGCGTTCTCCGACGAGCCGGTCACCGAGGCGCAGATGCAGGCGATCTACGACCTGGTGAAGTTCGGCCCGACCGCCTTCAACAGCACCCCGCTCCGGGTCACCCTGGTCCGCTCCCCCGAGGCCCGCGAGCGCCTGGTGCAGCACCTGGCCGAGGGCAACCGCGCGAAGACCCTCGCCGCCCCGCTGGTCGCGGTGCTGTCCGCCGACAACGAGTTCCACGAGGAGCTGCCGCAGCTGCTGCCGCACTTCCCGCAGGCCAAGGACCTCTTCTTCGCCGAGCGCCCGGCCCGCGAGCAGTCCTCGCTGGTGAACGCCGCGCTGCAGGCCGCGTACTTCATCGTGGGCATCCGCGCCGCCGGTCTGGCCGCGGGCCCGATGACCGGCGCCGACTTCGCGGGCATCCAGAAGGAGTTCCTGGACGACGACCACACCCCGATCATGGTCGTCAACATCGGCAAGCCGGCCGAGAACGCCTGGTTCGACCGCTCGCCGCGCCTGGCCTTCGAGGACGTCGTCACCACCGTCTGAGTGCCACCGTACGCGTACGGAAAAGGGCCGCGCCCCCGGGATTCCGGGGGCGCGGCCCTTTCCGTACGGGCGCGGGGGGCTGTTCTCGCAGGCGCGCGGGGGCCCGCTAGCGGCCCTGCTTGAACTCCAGCGCCGCCGCCAGCTCGGCGAGCTGGTCGTAGGAGGCCGTGCCGGTCACCACCGTGACGTAGCCCTGCTCCTGCCGCACGAGGGCGTCGTACTTCTCGCCGTCCCAGCGCTCCCAGGCCAGGTCACCGACCTGCTGCGTCTGCCCGGTGGCGGTCGCCTGCTGGGTGACCTTCGCGAGGTACTTGGCGGAGGTGTCCGTGGACTGCTCGACGGCGGCGTACTGCTGCTCGGGGTCGAGGAAGCCCAGGTGCCAGGCGTCGGCATTCTGCCGCTCGTACGTCACGGAGGTCGCGCGCCACTGCTCCGGGAGGCCCACGGGGGCGGCCACCGGGTACGGGGCCGCGCGCCGGGCCGTGAGGGTCTCCACCCGGTAGTCGACCCTGCGCGTGGGGTCGGCCTCCTCGTCATGCGGGATGAAGATGTAGATCGCGGCGACGACGACGCCGATCACCGCCAGCGACCGGACCATGTCCCAGATCGTCTGCTTGCCTTTCATACCTGCCACGGCACCATCGTCCCGCATCTGCCGGGGGCGATCACCGCCGGGGTCGCGCGCGGGCGCGGCGCGGCGCACCCTTGAGTCCCGGCGGGGGGCCGGCCTGGTCCTGGCGCCTGGTCCTGGCTGGTCCTGGCGGGGAGGCGGGCCGGGGCGGAGCCGGGGCGGAGCCTGGGCGGCAAGACGTCCGCTCAGGACAATCGGCTGACCGATATACCGCTCATACGTGACCCGCTCTGCTCAATATGTCGACGTACCGATAGAGTTCCAGCACCCTCACTTCCCGGCCGTCGCCGTACAGAAAGGTGCGCTCCGATGACCGAGCACAACCTGCCGCCCCAGCTCGAGGTCTCTCCCGAGGCCCCCGACCGCAACCTCGCCCTGGAACTCGTACGGGTCACCGAGGCGGCGGCCATGGCCGCCGGCCGGTGGGTCGGGCGCGGAGACAAGATCGGCGCCGACGGCGCCGCGGTCAACGCGATGAGGACCCTGATCTCCACCGTCTCGATGAACGGCGTCGTCGTCATCGGCGAGGGCGAGAAGGACGAAGCCCCGATGCTCTTCAACGGGGAGCAGGTCGGCGACGGCACCGGTGCCGAGGTCGACATCGCCGTGGACCCGATCGACGGCACCACGCTGAACGCCAAGGGCATGCCGAACGCCATCGCCGTCCTGGCCGCCGCGGACCGCGGCACGATGTTCGACCCGTCCGCGGTCTTCTACATGGACAAGCTGGTCACCGGCCCGGAGGCGGCCGACTTCGTCGACATCAACGCCCCGGTCTCGGTGAACATCCGCCGGGTGGCCAAGGCCAAGGGGATGGCGGCCGAGGACGTCACGGTGGTCATCCTGGACCGCCCGCGCCACGAGGGCATCGTCAAGGAGATCCGCGAGACGGGCGCGCGCATCAAGTTCATCTCGGACGGCGACGTGGCCGGCTCGATCATGGCCGCCCGCGAGGGCACGGGCGTGGACCTGCTGCTCGGCATCGGCGGTACCCCCGAGGGCATCATCTCGGCGTGTGCGATCAAGTGCCTGGGCGGTGTGATCCAGGGCAAGCTGTGGCCGAAGGACGATGCGGAGCGGCAGAAGGCGCTGGACGCGGGGCACGACCTGGACCGCGTCCTGACGACGACGGACCTGGTGTCGGGCGACAACGTCTTCTTCGTCGCCACGGGCATCACGGACGGCGAGCTGCTGCGCGGCGTGCACTACCGCTCGGAGACGGCGACGACCTCGTCGCTGGTCATGCGCTCGAAGTCGGGCACGATCCGCAAGATCGACTCGACACACCGCCTGTCGAAGCTCCGCGCGTACAGCGCGATCGACTTCGACCGCGCCCAGTAATCCCCCGCCTTCCCGAAGGGGCGGACCACCCTGTGCGGGGGCGGCCCGCCCCTTCGGCGTGTGGGGGGCTTTGGCGGTACGGGGCAGGAGCGGCGGGGTCGAGCGCCTTGCGGGGGCTTGGCCGTACGGGCAGGGGCGGCGGGGCCGAGCGCCCTGCGGGGCCGCGGCTCCGGCCAGGGCCGATTCGGCCGGCCGCCGGGGCCCGTTGGCCCGGGGGGCCGGACGCGGCCGGTGGGCCATGGCCCGGCTTCCGGGGGTGGCTGCGGGCCAGATCCGGCCGGGGCTCCCGCAGCCGGGATCGGACCCGCGCCCGGGGGGCGTACGCGGCCCGGAACTGGAGGCGGCTGCCGCCCAAGCTCCAGGCGCGCCGGGCCGTCCCGCAGGGTCCGGGCGCCCCGCGCCGACGGGCGGGGATTGACTGGTCAGCTGCCGTCCGGGACGCGCCGCAACCCAAGTCCCCCGTGCGCGGAGGACGTTCGCGGACCTACGGCATTCCGTCCCGGGCGAGCCGTCGGCTGCCGCCTGGAGCGCGCGGGCCCGTCGGCGGGCGGCTGAAAGCCGTCCTGCCGTCCGCGACGATCAGGCCCGTGCCCGGGGCTCCGGAGGCGGGAGTTCGTAGGGCGTCGTGCGGGCGTCGGTGCGATGTGGGACGGGATCAGGCCGCCGATGCGGTCGGCCCCGCGCCCAAGGGCAAGACGTCGGGCGGGCGGCCTGCTGGCCGGAGGCCGCAGGGGGAAGCCGCCGCTCGGATCGGGCTCGTGCACCGCTCCCGGGGCAGGCCGTCGTGCGCACGCAGCCGGAGGCCGGAGGTCGGCACGCCGCTGCGATCAGCCCCCGCGCCGGGGGGCCGGCCAGCAGAGCAGGCCGTCGAGCAGGCGCCGGGGCGGGCTCGGGCGCGGCTTTCCTGGGCAGGGCCTCGGGCAGGTCAGCCCGCGGCGGCGATGGGGCCCTGGTCCTGGGACTGGCGGAGTTCCGCTGTGCGGCGGCGCATGCGGGCCAGGACTACGCGGCGTTCCGCGGCGGTGAGGCCGCCCCAGACGCCGTACGGCTCGGGCTGGAGGAGGGCGTGTTCGCGGCAGGCGACCATCACCGGGCAGCGCGCGCACACCCGCTTGGCGGCTTCCTCGCGGGAGAGCCGGGCCGCCGTCGGTTCCTTCGAGGGGGCGAAGAAGAGCCCCGCCTCGTCCCGGCGGCACACCGCCTCCGCGTGCCACGGACCGTCTTCCACCCTGGCCGGCACCCGCGGCTGCGGCACGGCCGAAGGGCGCCCCCCGAGACCCTGGAGCCCCTTCACGGGGGTGACCTGCGCGGACTGATGCGGCGGATGCGGCACGGTCTACTCCTGACGACGTATACGTGAGCGAGAGACGACGCACCTGTCCCTACCCGCTGCACGGTCCGCTATGCACTGTGTGCCACCGGGCGCCGGGGGTTCGGCCGAAACCTGACCCTCCGCATCCGCTCCCGCGGGAGCAGGCCCGCTCCCGCCCGCGACGCCCCGCGCACCGCGCGACCCCGCCCCCTCAGCCCTCCAGCCGCTTCCGCATCCGGTTCGCCAGGTCCACCAGCCGCGCCCCGAGCTTGGGCCGCGCCTCGATGTTGCCGAGCATCGCGAACCCCCGGATGATCACCACCGGCGCCTGCGGGTCGGTCTCCCCGCGCCCCTCCCCCCGTACCTCGAAGTTGCCGAGGACCCCGCTGCCGTACCCGCGCAGCGTGACGTTCTCCGGGACCAGGACCTCGACGTTGCCGAGCACGCACGTCACGTTGATCTCGGTGACCTGCTGCTCGAAGACCGCCTGGGTGAGGTCGATGGTGATGTCGCCCATCACCGAGACCGCCCGCGTGTGCGCGCCCGGCCGCCACCGCCCCTTGCGGCTGGAGCTGCTGCACACGGCGACGATCGAGTCCGAGCTGTCGGCGCCACCCGCCGCCCCGCCCGCGTACGGGGCTCCGGGCGCGGCAGGGGCGCCGCCGGGCGCGGGGAGATCCCGTACGAGGAGTTCCAGCTCGCCCACCGTCTTGACGGCGTACAGCGAGTCCAGGCGCTCGGAGTGCTCCTCGGCGGTCAGCCGGCCCTCGGCGACGGCGTCGCCGAGGATCCGCGCGATGCGGTCCCGGTCGGCGTCGGAGGCGCGCAGCCCGGAGGGCGCGGGGGCCGGCGCGGGCGCGGCTGCGGAGGCGGAGGCGGGAGCAGGGGCAGGGGCGGCAGGGTGCTTTTCCAGGTCCACGGCGCCAGCATAGCGAGACACGATAGATCGCGATACTGCCGAGTGAGCCTTACCTCACCACCACAGGCCCGGCGCGAGGTTCTACGCTGGAGGACTGCGCTGCCAAATTGGTCGTCAGTGCTGTCTGCCGAGTGAGGAATGGCCCCAATGCCGGAGTTCGCGTACACCGACCTGCTGCCCCTGGGCGAGGACACCACCCCCTACCGGCTGGTGACCGCCGAGGGCGTGTCCACCTTCGAGGCGGACGGCCGTACGTTCCTCAAGGTCGAGCCGGAGGCGCTGCGCAAGCTCGCCGAAGAGGCCATCCACGACATCCAGCACTTCCTGCGCCCCGCGCACCTCGCGCAGCTGCGCCGCATCATCGACGACCCCGAGGCGTCCGCGAACGACAAGTTCGTGGCCCTGGACCTGCTCAAGAACGCGAACATCGCGGCGGCGGGCGTGCTCCCGATGTGCCAGGACACCGGCACGGCGATCGTCATGGGCAAGCGCGGCCAGAACGTGCTCACCGAGGGCGGCGACGAGGCGGCGCTGTCGCGCGGCATCTACGACGCCTACACCCGCCTGAACCTGCGCTACTCGCAGATGGCCCCGCTCACCATGTGGGAGGAGAAGAACACCGGCTCGAACCTGCCCGCGCAGATCGAGCTGTACGCGACGGACGGCGGCGCGTACAAGTTCCTCTTCATGGCCAAGGGCGGCGGCTCGGCGAACAAGTCCTTCCTCTACCAGGAGACGAAGGCGGTCCTCAACGAGACCTCCATGATGAAGTTCCTGGAGGAGAAGATCCGTTCGCTGGGTACGGCGGCCTGCCCGCCCTACCACCTCGCGATCGTGGTCGGCGGCACCTCCGCCGAGCACGCGCTCAAGACCGCGAAGTACGCCTCGGCGCACTACCTGGACGAGCTGCCGCGCGAGGGCTCCCCGCTGGGCCACGGCTTCCGTGACGAGGCCCTGGAGCAGCAGGTCTTCGAGCTGACGCAGAAGATCGGCATCGGCGCGCAGTTCGGCGGCAAGTACTTCTGCCACGACGTGCGCGTGGTCCGCCTGCCGCGCCACGGCGCCTCCCTGCCGGTGGCCATCGCCGTGTCCTGCTCGGCGGACCGCCAGGCCACCGCGAAGATCACTGCCGAGGGCGTCTTCCTGGAGCAGCTGGAGCGCGACCCGGCCCGCTTCCTGCCGGAGACCACGGACGAGCACCTGTCGGAGTCCTCGGACGTGGTCTCCATCGACCTCAACCAGCCGATGGACGACATCCTCGCGACCCTGACCGAGCACCCGGTCAAGACCCGCCTGTCGCTCACGGGCCCGCTGGTCGTGGCGCGCGACATCGCGCACGCCAAGATCAAGGAGCTGCTGGACTCGGGCGCGGAGATGCCGCAGTACCTCAAGGACCACCCGGTCTACTACGCGGGCCCGGCGAAGACCCCCGAGGGCTACGCCTCGGGCTCCTTCGGCCCGACCACGGCCGGCCGCATGGACTCGTACGTGGAGCAGTTCCAGGCGGCGGGCGGCTCGAAGGTCATGCTGGCCAAGGGCAACCGCTCGCAGCAGGTGACCGACGCCTGCGGCCGCCACGGCGGCTTCTACCTCGGCTCGATCGGCGGCCCGGCGGCGCGGCTCGCGCAGGACTGCATCAAGAAGGTGGAGGTCCTGGAGTACGAGGAGCTGGGCATGGAGGCGGTCTGGCGCATCGAGGTCGAGGACTTCCCGGCGTTCATCGTGGTCGACGACAAGGGCAACGACTTCTTCCAGAACCCGTCCCCGGAACCGACGTTCACCCACATCCCGGTCCGCGGCCCGGGCCTGTCATAACCCAGCCCCTCCCTTGCCCGTAGAGAGCCCCCAGGCGCTTGACGCCCGGGGGCTCTCTGCTGCGCCGTGCCCCTCTCGGCCCGCAGCGGGCCCCAGAAGCTGGCCGGATGGTCGATGCGTCGCTTTCCTGTTGCGGAAACTCGAACCCCTTGCGCCTCATGGCAGTTGGTCGGAAGCATCAACCCAAACACCACACGGGAAGCCAGGGTACGGAGACGTTCCGCGCGTACCCGAACACGGCCATGAGGCGTAGCACGACATTCTCCGAACGGTGGGACAGGTGCGGGAAGTGAGCGGAGACCAATTGGGGGCCGCATTGCGGGCGCTTCGGCAGGCATCCGGGAAGGAGGCCAAAGCCGTCGCCCGTAGTGCAATCATGTCCACAAGCAAGCTGAGCAAGATTGAAACGGCCAAGGTCGCTCCATCCGTCGTGGATGTCGAGCGCATCCTCACAGCAATCGGCGTTCCAGACGAAGTCAAAGAGGAACATCTGGAGATCGCCAGGGCGGCAGCCAAAGAGTCCACGGCCTGGCGCCTTATTCACCGCATGGGGGTCCACAGGGCACAGCAGCGGACGAGAGCACTGGAAGCCCAGACCACACTGCTGCGAACCTTCCAGCCGGCCTTGATTCCCGGCCTGCTCCAGACCACTGAGTACATGCGGGCGATTCTGACGCGGCACGACCTCGGCGAGAACGTATTGTCCCGGACCATCAGTGCCCGGGTGGAACGCCAGCAGGTCCTGTACGACTCGGCCAAGGAACTCCATTTCGTCATCACCGAGCCCGTATTGCGATGGCGCATCGTGTCGGCCGCCAGGATGGCGGAGCAGGTGGACAGGCTTGTCTCGCTTTCACGGTTGCCCCACATCGACCTGCGCATCGTCCCTTTGTCGGAGCGGCAGCAGGACATCGCCAATCATTCATTCGTCATCCGGGACGACAGGACGGTCACCGTCGAAACCGTTCACGCCGAAATCGTCGTGACCGATCCCAGAGACGTGTCGCTCTACGTACGGAAGTTCGAAGGGTTCGCCTCCGGGGCGCTGTCCGGAGATGCCATGCGCGCCATGCTCGAAAGCATCCGGGACGAGCTCTTGCGGGAACAGGAAACGGGCTAGAAATTCGCCGCACCCCCTGGCCACCATGGGCCGTCGATTCCCGGAAAGATCGGTGAAGGGGTGCGCCATGGCAGTCAGCATCACGGAAAGCCCAGTCGTCCTGCGGCGCGGGCGGGAGCTTGTCAGTCCCGGGCTGTTCGAGCGGCTGGGCGTGTTCTGCTCGGAGGAGTACGGGCTGGAGCGGGGTGTGGCCGATCGGGTGATGGATCAGGCCCTCGCGTTCGTGTACGTCCTGGGCAGCCAGAAGGCGTACGACATGGCACCCAGCGAGCGGGTGGACCCCGGCTGGCACGCGTTCATGCTGCACACGCAGGAGTACGCCGCCTGGTGCCAGGAGCAGTTCGGGGCCTTCGTTCACCACGCCCCGAACTCCCGGGTCCGGACGCGTCCGCTCATGGTTTCGGTGGCCGACCGGATCGCGGCCGCCGGGTTCGCCGTGGACGCCCGGCTGTGGGGCGCCGCCGCCGACTGCAACCAGCCCGCCTGCTGCGGCGACGGCGACGGCTGTTGAGCAGCGGCCTCGCCACGGCACGCGGGGCAGGGCCGGATCCGCGCGCCGAGGGTCTGGCCGGGAGCGGCAGAGTCACCGTCTTCGCCCTGTTCGGCGTGGTCGTCGGGTACGCCACGCACCATCTCGACGCACGCCGCATCGGTGACGTGGCGGTCGTCGGCCCGCTGACACCGGGGGTCGAGTGGCCGCGCCTGTGGCAGATGGCCCGTACCTGTGGGCGGCCCACGGCCGGGGAGACCGAGCTGGCCCAGTGGGTGCTCACCCAGGCGACCCGCGCCTTCGTGTGCGGCAGCGGCCGTATCGCGCAGTTCCAGGAGCAGGGGTGGAAGCTGGAGCCGGGCGGAAGGCGCGTCCGCTTCGATGCCACATACGCCAACCGTGACCACCTGTGGACCGGGAACCTGACCGTGGAGGGGCTGTCCCCGGAGCAGGTGGCGGAGCGGCCCACGCTCTACGACGCCTAGCCGCAATCTCCCGTTCCGCCGTCCGGCGGGCTGTGGATGGGGAGGGGTGGGGGTGGCCGGATAACGTCGGGGGATGACGTATACGCAGCTCCGTACCGGTCGCGCCGTGCGCGTGGTCGCCCATCGGGGGGCCTCGCACGAGTACCCCGAGCACACCATCGCCGCCTACCGGCAGGCCATCGCCGACGGGGCCGACGCGCTGGAGTGCGATGTGCGGCTCACCGCCGATCAGCAGCTGGTCTGCGTGCACGACCGGCGCGTCGAGCGGACCTCCGACGGGCGCGGCACGGTGTCGGCCATGACGTACGAGGAGCTGCGCGCGCTCGACTTCGGGGCGTGGAAGGGGGCCGGGCACACCGGTGCCCGCGTGCTGCTGTTCGAGGACCTGCTCCGGGAGGCGCTGGCCGCGCCCCGGCCGGTCGGGCTCGCGGTGGAGACCAAGCACCCGACCCGCGCGGGCGGCCGGCTGGAGGCCGAGCTGGTACGGATGCTCCGCGCGTACGGGCTGGCCGACGGCCGGAGCGGGCTCGTCGAGGTGATGAGCTTCTCGCGGAACGCCCTGGGCCGCCTGCACCGGCTGGCGCCGGGCCTGCCCGCCGTGTACCTGATCGAGCGGCGCCTGCGCCCGGTGCGGCCCCCGTACGCGACCCACGCGGGCCCCGGCATCGATCTCGTACGCCGGGACCCGGGGCTGGTGGGGCGGCTGAAGGCCAAGGGGCTCGCGGTGCGGGTGTGGACGGTGGACGAGCCGGAGGACGTGGAGCTGTGCCTGCGCCTCGGCGTGGACACGATCATCACCAACCGCCCCCGCCAGGTGCGGGAGCAGTTGGACCGTTGGTAGAGCGGGCGAGTGGAGCCTTACGCGAAGCGCTGGCGCGCCGAGCCGTCGCAGGGCTGGAGGCGCAGCGGTTCGCGCGCGGCGGCCACGGTGAGGCACATGCCCGGGGCCGCGGCGGGCCGGATCGTGGCGCCCTCGCGCTGGAACTGCTGGTTCGCCCCGCCGTGGCAGTTCCAGATGATCAGGCCGGTGCCGGAGCCGTAGCGGGCGCCGGGGACGTCCAGGCAGCGGTCGTGGGTGAGTTCGAGGTGGACGGAGCCGCGGGTGCTGTCGTACCACCAGCCCTGGTTGCGGCCGCCGTGGCAGTCCCAGCCGACGACCTTGGTGTCATTGGCGCTGGATCCGCCGAAGGAGTCGAGGCAGGTACCGGTGGCCTCGTTGCGCAGCGGTGCGAACCGGTCGTCCCAGGCCCCGGCCTGGAGGGCGGGCCGGCCGGTGCTCGCAGGGTCGGCGCAGGACGCCTCGCGCAGGCCCGAGTCGTAGAACTGGGTCAGGCAGGCGGCGAAGGCGCCGTGGCCTCGGTAGTTGGGGTGGAAGGACTGGCGGGCGGTGTTCTCGTCCCACGGGAAGTGGTCCCCGAGGTCCAGGTAGAGCCCGCGGGCCCAGGTGTCCTCCATGCAGACCTCATGGCCGTGGAAGAGCCGGGAGTTGTCCAGGTAGAGGGCGCCGGAGGCGCGGGCCGCGGCGCGCATGCCCTTCTCGAAGGCGGGCACGGCCTGGTTGCGGCCCCAGGTGGCGTCGGAGTCGTAGCCGGCGCAGCCGCCGGGGAGCTTGCCGGGGAAGCTCGGATTGTCGTAGAAGTCGGGGCCGATGGGGCTGGGGTAGCCCATGAGGACCAGCTTGTAGTCGCTGTCGGCGTAGCCGGCGCCGCGCATGACCGTCCTCAGGTCCGCGACCGTGGCCTCCACCTTGGGCCGCAGGCCGTCGACGCGGGCCTGCCAGCCGGGGGCGTACTTGGGCTCGCAGGTGCCCTGGCTGAGGACCCAGCGGGTGACGCAGTCGGTCATGACGGGGCCGAACTGGAGGTCGTCGTTGGCGCCGGCGACCAGCAGGACCATCTTGATCCTGGTGTTGCGGGCCTTGATGGCGAGGTTGTCGCTCTGCACGAGCTCGTCGGCGTACTGCTGGCTGCCGCCGATCCGTATGTTGCCGGTGTAGCCGCCGGAGCAGGCCACGTTGAAGGTCAGGTCGGCGGGGATGCCCGTGCGGTGGATGGCCGCGTCGGGCGAGCGGTGGCACTGGTTGGACGGGGTGTTGGTGGCGGGGTCGTAGGTGCCGACGCCCTCGCCCGAGATCTCGCTGTCGCCGAGGGAGATCAGGCCGGTCTTCCGCTCCGCGAGGGGCCGCACGGCCGCGTCCCCGTAGATCCTGACGGCCTCGGCGGCCCGGACCGCCTCCAGCTCGGGCGGGAGCGGGGTGACGGCCGCGGCGGGGGCCGGCGCGGCCTGGGCCAGGGGGGTGACGGCGGTGACACCCCCCAGGGCGGCCGCGATCGCCGCCAGAGCGGCGACGGTGGAACGGAGCACGGGTCTGGTACGGGTACCTGGCATGGACGCCTCCCCGGATCGTGGTGTTACCCACGGTATTTACTGATGGGTAGGGGAGTTGGGAACACTTGCAACAAGAGAATTGCTCAACTTTTTGAGGAGGCCGAGAACATGACCGATGACCAGCGGGCCGACGACAAGCAGGCCGAGCAGCGCGCCGACCAGCAGGCCGAGCACCAGCAGGACGGCGACAAGCAGGCCAGCGGCAAGCAGCCCGAAGCGTTCCGGATCGAGCACGACTCCATGGGCGAGGTACGGGTCCCCGCGCACGCCAAGTGGCGTGCGCAGACCCAGCGCGCGGTGGAGAACTTCCCCCTCTCCGGGCAGCGCCTGGAGCGGTCCCACATCGAGGCCCTGGCCCGGATCAAGGCCGCCGCGGCCGTGGTCAACGCCCGGCTGGACGTCCTGGACCAGGACGTGGCCGACGCGATCCGGACCGCGGCCACCGAGGTGGCGGAGGGCCACTGGGACGAGCACTTCCCCGTGGACGTCTTCCAGACCGGCTCCGGCACCTCGTCCAACATGAACGCCAACGAGGTGATCGCCACCCTCGCCAGCGAGCGCCTGGGCCGTCCGGTGCATCCCAACGACCACGTCAATGCCTCCCAGAGCTCGAACGACGTCTTCCCCTCCTCCCTCCACATCGCGGCCACCGCCGCCGTCACCGGCGAGCTGATCCCGGCCCTGGAGCACCTGGCCGCCGCCCTGGAGCGCAAGGCCACCGAGTTCGCACAGGTGGTCAAGGCCGGGCGGACGCACCTGATGGACGCCACGCCCGTCACCCTCGGCCAGGAGTTCGGCGGGTACGCCGCCCAGGTCCGCTACGGCGTCGAACGGCTGCGGGCGGTCCTGCCGCGGCTCGCCGAACTGCCCCTGGGCGGGACCGCGGTGGGCACCGGCATCAACACCCCGGCCGGCTTCTCCTCGGCCGTGATCGCCCAGGTCGCGGTGGCCACGGGGCTGCCGCTGACGGAGGCCCGCGACCACTTCGAGGCCCAGGGGGCCCGGGACGCGCTCGTGGAGACCTCGGGCATGCTCCGTACGATCGCGGTCTCGCTCACCAAGATCTGCAACGACCTGCGCTGGATGGCCTCGGGCCCGCGCACCGGATTGGCCGAAATCAATCTGCCGGATCTCCAGCCCGGCTCCTCGATCATGCCGGGGAAGGTCAACCCGGTGGTCCCGGAGGCGGTGCTGATGGTGGCTGCCCAGGTCATGGGGAACGACGCCACCGTCGCGGTCGCGGGCGCCTCCGGGAACTTCGAACTCAACGTCATGCTGCCGGTGATGGCGAGGAACCTCCTCGAATCGATCCGGCTGCTCGGCAACGCGAGCCGCCTGCTGGCCGACCGCACGGTCGACGGGATCACCGCGAACGAGGCCAGGGCCAGGGAGTACGCCGAGTCCTCGCCCTCCGTGGTCACCCCGCTCAACCGCTACATCGGCTACGAGGAGGCCGCGAAGGTCGCCAAGAAGTCCCTCGCCGAACGCCGGACGATCCGCGAGGTGGTCCTGGACGAGGGCTATGTGGACCGCGGCGCGCTCACCCTGGAACAGCTCGACGAGGCCCTGGACGTCCTGCGCATGACCCGCCCCTGAACCACCCCTGAACTGCCTCTGAACCAGCCCTGATCCGCCCCTGACCCCCCGTCGGCCCACCCCTCCGGCCCCCGCACCACCGCGTGCGGGGGCCGCGCACAAGGGCGCGATCCGGACGTTTCCCGGACCCGGAACCACCCCCCGCCCCCGCCCCGGACACCCCCAGTGACCTGCACCGCAGCGCATCCGGCGGCCCCCACCCTAAGATCTGCGCATGACAGGTACCTTCAAGCCGGGGAACGGCCCGGCGCGGAGCGCGGACCAGCCGCCCGCCCCCGCGCGCGGCACGCGCTGGGCGGCCGGGGAGCAGATCCTCTGGCGCTACCGCGACCACGCCCCGGGGCCGGAGGGCGCGGTGCACATCTGCCGCCCGGTGACCGTGGTGCGTGACACCGAAGAGCTGCTGGCCGTCTGGATGGCCCCCGGTACCGAATGCGTCAAACCGGTGCTGTCCGACGGCACCTCGGTCCACCAGGAGCCCCTCGCCACCCGCTACACCGCGCCCCGGACCACGGCGCGTTCGCGCTGGTTCGGCACCGGCGTGCTGAAGCTGGCCCGGCCCGGCGAGCCCTGGTCGGTGTGGCTGTTCTGGGGGCCGGGCTGGCAGTTCAAGAACTGGTACGTGAACCTGGAGGAGCCGCTGTCGCGATGGGCCGGCGGGGTGGATTCCAGGGACCACTTCCTCGACATCGCCGTCTACCCGGACCGCAGCTGGGAATGGCTGGACGAGGACGAGTTCGAGCAGGCCCAGCGGGCCGGCCTGATGGACCGTGAGCAGGCCCGCCGGGTACGTGAGGCAGGGCGCGCGGCGGTCGCGGCGATCGAGGAGTGGGGCGCTCCGTTCTCCGCCGGCTGGCAGGACTGGCGGCCGGATCCGGCCTGGAGGATTCCGGCCCTTCCGGACGACTGGGACCGCACCCCGGCGCATATGACCTCATGAGACCCTTGATGCGCCCCAGGGGTTCAAACGTAGGATCGTCATCCACGCGCCGATGCGTGCGGAACCGTGCGGTCGGGCCGCGCGTCTGCAAGTGTCGTGCCGCACGCGGAACATGACCGGAGGTCAGCACACGACGAGAGGCGACGAGGGGGGCGGGGGTCCGCCCGGGGCACTTCCGGCCGCAGGCCGGTGGAGAAGTTTGGGCGGCGACACTCGGGGCGATGGTGCCCGGGCCGCTGAGCGGGTATACCGCGACTGACCGAGTTGAGTGCAGCGCACATCGAGCGCAAACGGACGGAAATCCACGCGTGACGGAGTACCCCACCTCGCAGGAGGGCCCGCAGCCCGCCGCCTCCGGCGGAGGTACGGACGAGGCCGGCCACGGCAAGGCGCCCCTCGCGGCCACCGAGGCCGTACGCACGCATGCCGCGGGCGCCGGTGGCGGCGCGGCGTCGGACCCGGAGGCCGCCGCGGCCGTGGACGCCCGCGCGGCCCGGTCCGCCGCCGGTCCGGCCGGTCCCGGCGGTCCGGCCGGTCAGGGCGGTCCGGCCGGTCAGGGCGGCCTCCCCCGGCCCCGCCGCGACGCGGCCGCCCCCGGCGAGCTGCCGGGGACGGGGCAGCCCGGCCAGGGCGCGGCCCGCCCACGGCCCGGTACGAGCGCCCTCGACGCCTCCCTCGGCCCCGCCGGGCACGGCGGCCCCGCGGAGACCCCGCGACCGCGCACCGGAAGCGGCGGCGGCACGGCAAGCCCCGCAGGCACCACAAGCCCCGCGAGCCCCCCAGGCCCCGCCCCCACCGCCGACGGCGAAGGCCCCGCGGCCGGCACCCTCGCGAGCGGTGCGGGCGGCGGCGGAGGCTCCGTACCCGCCCCGGGCGGCGCCGACTCGGCCGCGCGCCGCGAGGCGGACCGGCTGCGGTTCGTCGGGGCGGCCACCCGGCGGATCGCCCGCGGCATCGACCTGGACGAGATCGTGCTCGGCCTGTGCCGGGCGACCGTACCGACCTTCTCCGACGCCATCCTGGTCTATCTGCGCGATCCGCTGCCCGTCGGGGACGAACGCCCCGTCGGCCCGGTCGTTTTAAGGCTGCGCCGCACCGACCGGCTCCGGCCGATCGACGATCTCACCGACATCAGCAGCACGATCGGCGCGGGGATGGACCTCGCCGGGGCCGCGGGGGCCACCGGCGAGCTCGATTTCAGCCAGCTGCCGCTGGTCGGCCCGCAGGGTGACCTGCCCGCGGCCGAGCTCTGCGAGATCCGGCCGGGCGGCGCGCTCGCCGAGGTGCTGCGCGGCGTACGGCCCGTCTTCGGGTCCTCCCCGGCGGCCCGGCCCGCGCTGCCCGAACTGCTCGGCCTGGAGCATCCGCTGCCGCGCGGCAACCGGGCCGTGCTCGCGCCGCTGCGCGGGCGCCGCCGGGTGATCGGCGCGGCCGTGTTCCTGCGCAGCCCGGAGCGGCCCGCGTTCGAGCCGAACGACCTGCTGGTCGCCGCCCAGCTGGCCACGCACACCGCGCTCGGCATCGACAAGGCCGTGCTGTACGGCCGTGAGGCGTACATCGCCGACGAGCTCCAGCGCACCATGCTGCCCGACGGCCTGCCCCAGCCCACCGGGGTACGGCTGGCCTCGCGCTACCTGCCCGCCGCGGAGACGGCCCGGGTGGGCGGCGACTGGTACGACGCCATACCGCTGCCCGGCAGCCGGGTGGCGCTGGTCGTCGGGGACGTCATGGGCCATTCCATGACCTCCGCGGCGATCATGGGCCAGCTGCGCACCACCGCGCAGACCCTGGCGCAGCTGGACCTGCCGCCGGCCGAGGTGCTGCACCACCTGGACGAGCAGGCGCAGCGCCTGGGCTCCGACCGCATGGCCACCTGCCTGTACGCCGTCTACGATCCCGTCGCGCACCGGATCACCATCGCCAACGCCGGCCATCCGCCGCCGGTGCTGCTGCATCTGGGCGGCCGGGCCGAGGTGCTGCGGGTGCCGCCCGGCGCGCCGATCGGTGTCGGCGGGGTGGACTTCGAGGCGGTGGAGCTGGACGCGCCCGCCGGGGCGACGCTGCTGCTGTACACGGACGGGCTGGTGGAGTCCCGGCTGCGGGACGTGTGGACGGGCATCGAGCAGCTGCGGGAGCGGCTGGCCACCACCGCGCAGCTGACGGGGCTGGACCATCCGCCGCCGCTGGAGGCCCTGTGCGACGACGTGCTGGACATGCTCGGGCCGGGTGACCGGGACGACGACATCGCGCTGCTCGCGGCCCGTTTCGACGGGATCGCGCCCAGCGATGTCGCGTACTGGTTCCTGGACCCGGAGGAGACCGCCCCGGGCCGGGCCCGGCGCTTCGCCCGCCGGGCGCTGACCCGGTGGGGTCTGGAGGAGCTGAGCGATTCGCTGGAGCTGCTGGTGAGCGAGGTGGTCACCAATGCCGTCCGGTACGCGGAGCGGCCGGTGACGCTGCGGCTGCTGCGGACGGACGTACTGCGCTGCGAGGTCGGTGACGACTCCCCGCAGCTGCCCCGGCAGCGCCGGGCCCGGGACACCGACGAGGGCGGCCGCGGGCTGTTCCTGGTGAACCGGCTGGCGCGGCGCTGGGGGGCGACCAGGCTCAGCAGCGGCAAGGTGGTCTGGTTCGAGCTGCCGCTGCCGCCCGCGCCGGCGCCCGAGCGGCGCTGACGGCCACGCCCACCCGCGGACGGGAAAAGACCGCCGCCCCGCAGCCTTCTCGGCTGCGGGGCGGCGGTCTTCGTCAGTGGCCCTGGCTGTCGGACAGTATCGGCGGGTCCGGCGGCTTGGGCCCGCCGGTCTTGGTGGCCGTCGGCGTCGGGGAGGTCGTCGCGGTCGGCGAGGTGGTGGTCTTCGTCGGCGTCGGGGACTGGGTGGGCGGGGTCGCGGACTGGGTCGGCGAGGTGGTGGCGGCCGGCGGGCTGGAGGACGGGGTCGGCGACGGCGTCGGCGAGGTGCTGCGCGACGGCGTCTGTACGGCGCCCATCTCGGCCTCGGTCAGCTGGAACGAGCCGGTGTCCGCGCCCTTGAGGGCGGCCAGGGTGTAGGCCCGCCAGATGGAGGCGGGGAAGCTGGAGCCGCCCGCGCGGCCGAGGCCGGCGGTGCCGGTCAGGGTGACCTGGCTGTGGCTGTTGGGGTCCTCGCCGAACATCGCGACGACGGTGACCAGCTCCGGGGTGTAGCCGGTGAACCAGGCGGCCACGTTGGACTCGGTGGTGCCGGTCTTGCCGCCCGCCTCGTAGGCGCTGCTGCGGACCTTGTTGCCGGAGCCGCCCTCGTCCTCGACGACGCCCTGGAGCACCTTGGTGACGGTGTCGGCGGTCTTGCGGCTGACGGCCTGGCTGCCCACGCCCTGCTGCGGGGTGAACTCGCGGTCCTTGTGCTCGGCCTTCTTGATGATGGTCGGCGTGACCTTCTTGCCGTGGTTGTCGAAGGTGGCGTAGACGCCGGCCATCTCCACGGTGTTGGCGCTCATGGTGCCGAGGGCCATGGCGGGCTTGTCCTCGGGCCAGCCCTCACGGTCCTGCATGCCCAGTTCCAGGGCGGTCTTCTTCACGTTGGGCGGCTTCACGTCCACGATCATCTGCGCGTAGACGGAGTTCACCGAGAAGTTGGTCGCCTCCTGGACCGTCATCATCGGGTTGCCGTAGTTCGTGTTGTCCTGGTTCTGCGGGTTGAACGGGATCTTGCTGCCGACGACGGGGCGCTTGCTGGTGCCGTCGTAGAGCGCGTTCGGGGTGATCGGCTTGCCGTCCTGGGTGTTGGAGGCGTTCTCCAGGGCGGAGGCGAGCACGATCGGCTTGAAGGTCGAGCCCGGCTGGTAGTCGGTGCGCAGGGCGTTGCTCGCGGACTTCTCCTCCATGCCCACGCCGCCGTACATCGCGACGATCGCGCCGGTCTTGGGGTCCACGGAGGTGGCGCCGGCCTGGACGCTCTGGTCCTGGGGGCGGCCCTTGGTGTCCTTGCGGTCGAGCTTGGACTCCAGCTCGTCGTGGACGGCCTTCTCCAGCGCGGCCTGCTTGTTCTTGTCGGCGTTGAGCACGATGTTCCAGCCGCCCGCCACGATCATGGCGTCGGTGATGCCCTGCTTGTTCAGCTCGTCGTTGGCCGCCTGGATCAGGTAGCCCTTCTGCCCCTCCATGCCCGGACGGGGCTTGGGCTTGATGGGCGGCGGAAGCGTCATGGTCTTGCGCTTCTCCGGGTCCAGCTTGCCCATCTCGACCATGTTGTCGAGGACGGCGTTGAAGCGGATGTTGACCAGCTTGGTGCCGTTCGGGCCGGCCGTGGCCAGGTCGTACTGGCTGGGCGCCTGGATGACGGAGGCCAGGTAGGCGCCCTGCTCCAGGGTGAGCTGGCCGGCGTCGACCCCGTAGAACGCCTGGGCGGCGGCCTGGATGCCGTAGGCGTTGCGGCCGTAGAAGTTGGTGTTCAGGTAACCGGCGAGGATGTCGTCCTTCTCCATGCGCTGGTCGACCTTGAGGGAGATGACGAGCTCGCGGAGCTTGCGGGTCGGCGACTGGTCCTGCGTCAGGTAGTAGTTCTTGACGTACTGCTGGGTGATCGTCGAGCCGCCGGCGGTGCCCTTGCCGCGGACGGTGTTGAACAGGCCCCGGGCCACGCCCACGAGGTCGACGCCGCGGTCCTGGTAGAAGGACTTGTTCTCGATCGCGATGAAGGCCGTGCGGACGTCCGGCGGGATCTTGTCGAGCCCGACGATCTCACGGTTCATCTTGCCGGTGTTGGCCATGATCGAGCCGTCCGACCACCGGTAGGTGTTGCTCTGCAGGGTCGCCTGCTTGTTGGGGTCGGTGGGCTCGTTCACCGAGAAGTAGAGGACGACCGCCGCGGCCATCATGAGCAGGATCATCCCGAAGAACACGCCGAGGATCTTCTTCCAGGTGAAGAAGCGGCGTATGCCGGTGCGCTTCTTGGCGCCTCCGCCTCCCTTGGCGCCCTTCGCGCGTCCGCTCGGCGCCCGCCGCGCACCGCGCTGCTGCTGCGCCTTACGCGCTTCTGCTCGGCCCATCGCTCCCGCTCCGCTCGATAACCCCCCGACGTCAACTCAGAAAGCTAACACCGCAGGCTGTGACTAAGATTGGCCAATCCCAATTAATACCGGTCAATTCGGACGTGAGAATCAGCACCCACGTCACAGGAACCGACGCTCACATAAGCCGATGGGTTGCTCAGACGCAAAAAAGTGATATCACTTTGCTAGGCGGTTCACTCGACCGCACGCAGAGAAACGGGGCGAACCATGACAAACCAAGCGGCCGTACCGGCGGGTATACAGGAGTTCAGCGCGCGGAGCGTGGGCGGAGGACTGGCCCTACTGCTGGGCCTGGCAGGCGTGTTGGCGGGCGGCGGGCTGACAGCGGCCGGCGCCGTCACCTCGGGGGCCGCGCTCAAGGCGGTGCTGTTCGTCGCGGGCGCGCTCGTGACCGTCGGCTCGCTGATCGCCATGGGCGGGCTGAACATGGTGGCGCCGGGCGAGGCCCGCGTCGTCCAGCTCTTCGGCCGCTACCGGGGCACCCTGCGCACCGACGGGCTGCGCTGGGTCAACCCGCTGACCACCCGCGAGAAGATCTCCACCCGCGTCCGCAACCACGAGACGGCCGTCCTCAAGGTCAACGACGCCTACGGCAACCCGATCGAGCTGGCGGCGGTCGTGGTGTGGCGGGTCGAGGACACCGCGCGGGCCGTCTTCGAGGTCGAGGACTTCACGGAGTTCGTCGAGACCCAGACCGAGGCCGCGGTACGGCACATCGCGATCGAGTACCCGTACGACGCCCACGAGGAGGGCGGTCTGTCGCTGCGCGGGAACGCCGAGGAGATCACCGAGAAGCTGGCCGCCGAGCTGCACGCCCGCGTCGACGCGGCCGGGGTGCAGATCATCGAGTCCCGGTTCACGCACCTCGCGTACGCTCCTGAGATCGCCTCCGCGATGCTCCAGCGCCAGCAGGCGGGCGCGGTCGTGGCGGCCCGCAAGCAGATCGTCGAGGGCGCGGTGGGCATGGTGGAGCTGGCCCTGACCCGCCTGGCGGAGGAGGAGATCGTGGAGCTGGACTCGGAGCGCAAGGCGGCGATGGTCTCCAACCTGATGGTGGTCCTGTGCGGCGACCGCGCCGCCCAGCCGGTGCTCAACACGGGGACCCTCTACCAGTGAGCCCCGCCGGCGAGGAGAAACCGGCGGGCCGCCCGGCCCGCAAGCAGGTGCTGCTGCGCCTGGACCCGCAGGTGCACGACGCGCTGGCACGGTGGGCCGGCGAGGAGCTGCGGAGCGCCAACGCGCAGATCGAGTTCCTGCTCCGCCGGGCCCTCGCCGAGGCCGGCCGGCTCCCCTCCGCCCCGGGCCCCCTCCCCCGCCGGGGCCGCCCCCCGAAACCGCCGGAGTAACGGCCGCACCGGCCGCCGTACCGACCGCCGCCCCCGTGCCCCGCACGGGGGCGGCGCCGTGTTTCCGCCCGCGGGACACCGGCCGGGGCCCGCTCCCCGCCCTCTATACACTCGACGTATACACCGCGTGTATAGTCGCCGCCATGTCCATCGGTCACACCCTTCTGGGCCTCCTAGAGGCCGGCCCGCGCCACGGTTACGACCTGAAGCGGTCCTTCGACGAGAAGTTCGGCCACGACCGCCCCCTCGCCTACGGGCAGGTCTACTCGACCATGTCCCGCCTCCTGAAGAACGGCCTCGTCGAGGTCGAGGGCATAGAGGCCGGCGGCGGTCCCGACCGCAAGCGCTACGCCATCACCGACGCCGGGATCACCGACGTCGAGAGCTGGCTCTCGCAGCCCGAGAAGCCGGAGCCCTACCTCCACTCGACCCTCTACACGAAGGTCGTGCTCGCCCTGCTCACCGGCCGCCGGGCCGACGAACTGCTGGACACCCAGCGGGCCGAGCACCTGCGCCTGATGCGCCTGCTGACCCAGCGCAAGCGCAAGGGCGACATCGCCGACCAGCTCATCTGCGACCACGCCCTCTTCCACCTCGAAGCGGACCTGCGCTGGCTTGAGCTCACCGCGGCCCGTCTCGACCAGCTCGCGCGGGAGGTCCGCGGATGACCGCCCCGGCCGGCTCCCTCCTCACCGCCACCGGCCTGCGCAAGGCGTACGGTCCCACCCGCGCCCTGGACGGCGCCGAGTTCTCCGTGCACCCCGGAGAGGTCGTCGCCGTCATGGGCCCCTCCGGCTCCGGCAAGTCGACCCTGCTGCACTGCCTGGCCGGGATCGTCCCCCCGGACTCGGGCTCCATCACCTACGCGGGCCGCGAGCTCACCTCCCTGAGCGACGCCGAGCGCAGCGCCCTGCGCCGCACCGAGTTCGGCTTCGTCTTCCAGTTCGGGCAGCTCGTCCCGGAGCTGACCTGCGTGGAGAACGTCGCCCTGCCGCTGCGGCTGACCGGCGTCCGCCGCAAGGAGGCCGAGCGCACCGCCCGCGGCTGGATGGAACGCCTCCAGGTGGACGACCTCACGGCCAAGCGCCCCGGGGAGATATCCGGCGGCCAGGGCCAGCGCGTGGCCGTGGCCCGCGCGCTCGTCACCCAGCCCCGGGTGATCTTCGCCGACGAGCCCACCGGGGCGCTGGACTCCCTCAACGGCGAGCTCGTCATGCAGCTGCTCACCGAGGCGGCCCGCTCCGCGAACGCCGCCGTCGTCCTCGTCACCCACGAGACGCGGGTGGCCGCCTACTCCGACCGTGAGATCGTCGTACGCGACGGGAAGTCCCGGGACATGGAGCGGTTCGTATGAGCCGGCTCCAGCTCTGGGCCCGCGACCTCGCCATGGGCACCCGCTTCGCCTTCGGCGGCGGCCGCGAGGGGTGGATCCGTACCACGCTCACCGGTGTCGGCGTCGGCCTCGGCGTCGCGCTGCTGCTGATCAGTACGGCGATCCCCGGCGCCCTCGCCGCCCGGTACGAGCGCGGCGACGCGCGCTCGACGATCAGCTCCGAGAGCGCGGACGCCCCCGGCCCCGACACCCTGCTCGTCACCCGCATCAGCCAGACGTACCGCGAGCAGGACATCGAGGGCTACGCGCTGCGGGCCGAGGGCCCCGAGGCGCCGCTGCCGCCCGGCCTGGAGAGGATCCCGGCCGCGGGCGAGCTCGCCGTCTCCCCCGCCCTGGACGAGCTGCTGAGATCCCCCGGCGGCGCCCTGCTGCGCGAGCGGCTGAGCGGGCCGGTCACCGAGGTGATCGGCGCTCCGGGGCTGACCGGTCCCGGCGAGCTGTTCTTCTACCTGGGCAGCGGCACCCTCACCAAGAAGGGCCCCACCGACTACCGCGTCGACCGCGTCACCACCTTCGGGCACGAGGCGGACCGCGACGGGCTCGACCCGGTCCTGATGCTGATGGTGGTGCTCACCTTCGTGGCCCTGCTGGTGCCCGTGGCCGTGTTCATGGCCACCGCCGTCCGCTTCGGCGGCGAGCGGCGCGACCGGCGGCTCGCCGCGCTGCGGCTGGTCGGCGCCGACAGCAGGTCGGTGCGCCGGATCGCGGCCGGTGAGGCGCTGGCCGGCTCCCTGGCCGGGCTGGTGCTGGGCGCCTGCTTCTTCGCCGTCGGCCGCTCCCTGGTCGGCAGCGTCGACCTGCGCCAGCGCAGCGTCTTCCCCGCCGATCTCGACCCCTCGCCCGTGCTGGCCGCGCTGGTGGTCGTCGCGGTGCCCGCGGCGGCGGTGGCCGTGACCCTCTTCGCCCTGCGCGGGGTGGTCATCGAGCCGCTGGGGGTCGTACGGACGACCCGCCCGGCCCGGCGCCGCGTCTGGTGGCGGCTGCTGCTCCCGGTGATCGGGCTGGGCCTGCTGCTGCCGCTGAGCGGACGCGGCACGGAGCACGGCCGGTTCAACCAGTACCAGGTCGGCGCGGGCGTGGTGCTGCTGCTGGCCGGGGTCACCGTGCTGCTGCCCTGGCTGCTGGAGCGCTGCGTCTCCCGGATGTCCGCCGGCCCGGTCTCCTGGCAGCTGGCCGTGCGCCGGCTCCAGGTGGACAGCGGCGGCGCGGCGCGGCTGGCCAGCGGCATCGCCGTGGCCGTCGCCGGGGCCATCGCCCTGCAGATGCTCTTCGCCGCTGTCGAGGGGAACTACACGCGCTCGACCGGCGAGGACCCGAGCCGGGCCGCCGTCGCGGTCCTGGTGCGCGAGGGCTCGGAGGCGGGCATGGACGGCCTCGCGCAGCGGATCGCCGCCGTGCCGGGCGTCACCCGCGCGGTCCCGCTGACCTCCATGGTGGCGTCCCGCCAGGTGCCCGCGGAGGACGAGACGGTCCAGGTGACCGTCGGCACCTGCGACGCGCTCCGCGAGGTCGCCACGCTCGACTCCTGCGCGGAGGGCGACGCCTTCGTCCTCACCGGCCCCGTCGCGAAGGGCGGCTACGACGGCACGGCCGCGCCCGGCGACGAGCTGTTCCTCGGCGGCATCCGGCAGTTCGCCTCCGAGCTGCCGGAACCTGCCGGGCGGACCGAGCGGGCCGCCCCGGTGAAGTGGACGGTCCCGGCGGGCGCCCGTACGGTCCCCAGCCGCAAGGACCCCTCCGGGGAGGTGCGCGGCGGGCTGCTGGTGACCCCGTCGGCCGCGCCGAAGGCGACCGATGGGTTCCCGAACGCGCGGATCTTCGTACAGGTCGACGAATCCGGGCCGGACGCCCTGGACCGGGCGCGGAACGCCGTCTTCGCGACGGACCCGTTCCTGACGGCCATGACGCTGCGGGAGCGCACCCAGTCCGCCGGGTTCTCCTCGGTCCGCACCGGGCTGTTCTTCGGCGCGGCCGCCGTGCTGGTGCTGATCGGCGCGAGCCTGCTGGTCTCCCAGCTGGAGCAGCTGCGCGAGCGCCGCAAGCTGCTGTCCGCGCTGGTGGCCTTCGGGACCAAGCGCTCCACGCTCTGCCTGTCGGTGCTGTGGCAGACGGCCGTGCCGGTCGCGCTGGGCCTGGTGCTGGCGGCCGCGATGGGCACCGCCCTGGGCTCGGTCCTGATGGCGATGGCCGCGACGCAGGTGCGGATCGACTGGGCCCCGGTGCTCGGGATGACGGCCGTCGGGGCGGGCGTGGTCGGCGTGGTGACCCTGCTCGGCCTGCCACCGCTGCTGCGGATGATGCGCCCGGACGGCCTGCGTACGGAGTGACGCCGGCCGGCCCCGGTCCCGTACGCCCGTTCCCCGCCCGCCCCGCCGCTAGTCGGTGGGCCAGACGGGGAGCGGGCGTACGGCTTCGCGCAGGGCCGCCGCGATCGTGCGGAACTCGTCCTGGCGGGCGGTGCCGGTGCGCATGGCCAGGGCGATCCGCCGGGAGGGGGCGGGCTCGGCGAAGTACCCGGTGGACAGGTACTCGTTGCGCGCGGTCTCCAGCCGCAGCGCGGTCCGCGGCAGCAGGGTCACGCCCAGCCCCCCGGCGACGAGCTGGACGAGGGTGGACAGCCCGGCGGCGGTGGTGGTGACGTCCGCGCCCGTCGTACGCCCCGCCTCCCGGCAGATGTCGAGGGCCTGGTCGCGCAGGCAGTGGCCCTCGTCGAGCAGCAGCAGTTGCAGGTCCCGCAGTTCGTCCAGGGGGATGTCCCGGCGCCCGGCCAGCTCGTGTTCCCGGGGGGCGAGCAGGACGAAGTCCTCGTCGAAGAGCGGCAGTTCCGTCACCCCGGGGACCCCGAGCGGCACCGCCAGCAGGAGCAGGTCCAGGCGGCCCGCGGCCAGCCCCTCCAGCAGCGAGGCGGTCTGCTCCTCGTGCACCTGGAGGTCCATGCGCGGGTAGCGCCGGTGGAACAGCCCGAGCACGGTGGGCAGCAGGTAGGGGGCCACCGTGGGGATCACCCCGAGCCGCAGCACCCCGGTGAAGGGGGCGCGTACCGCCTCGGCCTCCTCCAGCAGCCCGCCGACGGCGTCCAGCACCACCTGGGCGCGGGCCGCGATCCGCTCGCCCGCCGGGGAGAGCAGCACCTTGCGGGTGGTGCGCTCCAGCAGCTGCACGCCCAATGCCTCCTCCAGCGCGGAGACGGCCCCCGAGAGCGCGGGCTGGCTCATGCCGATGGCCGCCGCGGCGTCCCGGAAGTGCAGATGCTCGGCGACGGCCGCGAAGGCGCGCAGCTGCGCCAGCGTCGGCTGTTTCGCTCCTCTATTACCGACAGCCACTGATAGGTACCTCCGATCACCCATCTCCAGACTAGCTATTTCCGCAATCAATGCAGGCTGTGTCAGCATGTGAGACACGTCCAACCCGTCGGAAAGCCCCTGAAAGGTCGCTTTCCCTTCCGCAAGGAGAGCGCGTGCTCACTGTTGGTGACAAGTTCCCGGCCTTCGACCTGACCGCCTGCGTTTCGCTGGAGGCCGGTTCCGAGTTCGCGCAGATCGACCACAAGACCTACGAGGGCAAGTGGAAGGTCGTCTTCGCGTGGCCGCTCGACTTCACCTTCGTGTGCCCGACCGAGATCGCCGCCTTCGGCAAGCTGAACGACGAGTTCGCCGACCGCGACGCCCAGGTCCTCGGCTTCTCCCTCGACTCCGAGTACGTGCACCACGCCTGGCGCAAGGACCACGCCGACCTGCGTGACCTGCCCTTCCCGATGATGTCCGACCTCAAGCGCGAGCTCTCCGCCGAGCTGGGCATCCTCGGCGAGGACGGCCTGCCGATGCGCGCCGTCTTCATCGTGGACCCGAACAACGAGATCCAGTTCTCGATGGTGACCGCCGGTTCCGTGGGCCGTAACCCCAAGGAGGTCCTGCGGGTCCTCGACGCCCTGCAGACCGACGAGCTGTGCCCCTGCAACTGGAACAAGGGCGAGGCCACCATCGACGCCGGCGCACTGCTGGCCGGTGAGTGACGCATGTCCCTCGACTCCCTCAAGTCGGCCGTCCCGGACTTCGCCAAGGACCTGAAGCTGAACCTCGGTTCGGTCATCGGCAACAGCGACCTGCCGCAGCAGCAGCTGTGGGGCACCGTCCTGTCCTGCGCGATCGCCGCCCGCTCCCCGCTCGTCCTGCGTGAGCTGGAGCCCGAGGCGAAGGCGAACCTCTCCCCGGAGGCGTACACCGCCGCCAAGTCCGCCGCCGCGGTCATGGCGATGAACAACGTCTTCTACCGCACCCGGCACCTGCTCTCCGACCCGGAGTACGGCACGCTGCGCGCGGGCCTGCGGATGAACGTCATCGGCAACCCCGGTGTGGAGAAGGTCGACTTCGAGCTGTGGTCCCTCGCGGTCTCCGCGATCAACGGCTGCGGCCAGTGCCTGGACTCGCACGAGCAGGTCCTGCGCAAGGCGGGCGTGGACCGCGAGGTGATCCAGGAAGCCTTCAAGATCGCTTCGGTGATCCAGGCCGTCGCGGTCACCCTCGACGCCGAGGCCGCCCTCGCCGGCGAGTAGCACCACCCGTACGGAGCCCTGGGCCCCGCGACCGGAAACGGCCGCGGGGCCCGCTTCATGTCCTGAGCTCCGCCATCAGCCGGCGGGTGTCCTCGATCAGCGCGGCGCGGAGCGCGGCGGGGTCCGCGGAGGGCACGCCGTCCGCGTTGCGGAAACCGAACGCCTGCACGGTGAACACCGCCCCGCCGTCCAGCACCTTGAGCACGGCCTGCTCCCCCTCACCGATCGAGAGGAACAGGGCCCGCTCGCCCAGCCCCGTGACCGGCTCGGCCTGCTCGGCGCCGGTGGCGAGTCCCTGCCCGAGCAGCGGTACGTCGAACTCGGCCGCGGGATCGGTCCTGCGGTGCAGGTCGGCCTGCGCCTGCACGACGAGGGTGGAGACGCTCTCCCCGCTCCGGAGCCGGCACAGCGCCCCGTCCACGGCCCGGTGGGAGCTCTCCTGGTTCTCGGGCCGGTGCCGGTGCAGGTCCCCCGCGATCTTCCCCAGCTCCTCGGCCCGGAAGTCCTGGCAGAGGTTCCGCGTCGTCCGGTACGGGACCGGCGGCGCGGCCAGTCGCTCGCCGAAGGCGTACAGCCCGAGGGCCCAGAGGGCCGAGACCGCCAGCGCCGTCGCCAGTACCCACACCCACGGCGGCCGGGCGGCGCCCCGCGGCCGCTCGGGCTCGTTCCGCACCACCTCGGCCGGTCCGGCCGGCCCCCACTCCCCGTCGAGCTCGGGTTCCCCGATCACATGCGCCCCCCTGTCCCCGCCGGGCCCCCTGCCCGGACTTCTCTACGGCTCCCGGTCCGGCGCCTGGCTCAGCGGCGTCGAGCCGTGCGGAGCCGGGCCGATCATCCCGGCGCCGAGGTGCTGCTGGTCGCGCGAGTACGCCCGCAGGTAGCCCACCACCGTGTTGGTGACGGCCACCAGCGGTACGGCCACCACCGCGCCGCCGATACCCGCGACCATCCCGCCCGCGGCCACCGCCAGCACCACCGCGAGCGGGTGCACCCGTACCGCCCGGCCGAGGATGAACGGCTGGAGCACGTGCCCCTCGATCTGCTGCACCGCCAGCACCACCAGCAGGGTCATCAGGGCGGTGAACACCCCCTGGGTCACCAGCGCCACGACCACGGCCAGGGCGCCCGAGATGACCGCGCCGACCAGCGGGATGAAGGCGAACAGGAAGATGAAGACGGCCAGCGGCACCGCCATCGGCACGTCCAGGAAGTAGAGCCCGAGGCCGATGAAGATGGCGTCGATCAGGGCGACGATGACCGTGCCCCGGACGTACGCGGTCAGCGTGCGCCAGGCGCGCGGACCGGCGCCGGCGACTCCGGCGCGGGCGGCGGCCGGGACCAGGCCGAGCGCCCAGTTCCAGATGCGCTTGCCGTCGTAGAGCAGGAAGAGCGTGGAGAACATCGCGAGCAGCATGCCCGTCAGGATCTCCACGAGGACCGTCACGCCCTGGAGTCCGGCGGAGGTGATCTGCTCGGTGTTGGTGCCGATGGTCTCGCTGAGGTTCTTCGCGATGTCGTTGATCTGCTTCTCGGTCACATGGAACGGACTGTCCAGCGCCCAGAGTTTGAGCTCGTTGATGCCGTCGCGGACCCGGTCGGAGAGGTCGTCCAGGTTGTCCATGACCTGCCAGACCACGAACCAGCCGACGAGCCCGATGACGACGAAGCCGAGGACGGCCGTGACGGCCGTGGCCAGACCGCGCGGCAGGCCGAGCCGCCGCAGCCGGACGACGAAGGGCTGGAGCATCGCGGTGACGAGCATCGCGGCGGCGAAGGCGAGGACGACCAGGCGGACTTCGCTGATCACCTTCATCAGCACCCAGAGCATCCCGGCGAGCAGCAGAAGCCGCCAGCTGGCCTCGGCGGCGACGCGCATCCCCCACGGGACCACGCTCGCCGGATCGGGCCGCACCGGTACCGCCGGCGCGGGGACCCGCGGGGGCCCCTGCGGCGGCATGGGGACCGTCTGCGCGTCCTCCGCCTCCTCGGGGGCCCGCGGGGCCCCTCCGGACGTGCCGCGGCGCGGCGGCAGGTCGCCGCTGGTCCCGGCCTCCACCTCGGCGCGCCGCTCGTTGAGCCGCGCCTCCACAGCGCTCAGTCTGCTGCCCAGCCGGCCGAGCCAGCCTTCCCGCTTCGTCATCTCTGCTTCCTTCCCCCGTTCCCCCGTTCTACCGGGCACCCCGAAGACCGTACACGCGGGAAGCCCCGCACCGTCGAACGGTGCGGGGCTTCCCGGAGCCTGCCTGGGGCGCCGCGCGGGGCGGCGGGGCCCGTCAGTACCAGCCGTTGGCCTGGTGGAAGGTCCACGCGGCGCAGGGGCTGCCGTAGCGGTCCTCCATGTAGTTCAGACCCCACTTGATCTGCGTGGCGGGGTTGGTGCGCCAGTCGGCACCGGCCGAGGCCATCTTCGAGCCGGGCAGGGCCTGGACCAGGCCGTAGGCGCCCGAGGACTTGTTGACGGCCATGTAGTTCCAGGTGGATTCCTGGTTGATGATCTTCGAGAAGCACTGGAACTGGCCGGCCGGGACCATCTGCTGGGCCATGGCCTTGACCTGGGCGACCGTGTACGACGCCTGGAGCGGGAAGTCGCCGGAGTCGCGGGCGGACCGGCTGGCGGCCTGCTCCTTCTCCTCGCGCTCCTTCTTCGCCTTCGCCTCGGCCTCGGCCTTCTCCTTCTCGGCCTCCGCCTTCTTGGACTTGGCGTCCTCGGCGGCCTGGACGCGGGCGGCCTCCTCGGCCGAGCGCTTGGCGTCGGTCTCGGCGGCGTGGGTGATCGCGTCGGCCTGCTGCGTCAGGGACGCGCTCTGCACCTGCGCCTGGTCGCCGACCGGGATGTCGGCGAGGAGCGTCGCGCCGGAGGCGGTCGTTTCGAGATCGTTCGTGGGGTCGCCGGTGGCAACGCCCACGACTGCGCCGACGGTGGTGACCGCGGTGGCCGAAGCCACTGCGAACCCCCGGACCGAGATCCGGCTCACACGGTGTCCTTCCAGCAGCGTCCGCAGTGACCGCGCGGGCGCAAAAGTGCCCTCGACTCTGGCCTCCGTGGTTCTACGGTCACTGGAGGCGCGGGCCCGTGGGCAACTCCCCTGCGGGGGCTGCCACGTGAAACTCCGGGCGGCATACGGCCATCGGCTGTGGAGTTGTGGTGCTGCGCGTACCTCACGGGAGATACAACTGTGCCGTATGCGGGGCCTGACGGAAACCAGACTCTGCCGGACCCGGACGCCGCAAGGCAATTCTCCGTTGCGTGGGAAAGGTCACACCTGCCCCGATGCCGCCGATTCGGCGAAAGGGCTGTGCAGCGAGGCGCCGCCCGGCTAGGCTCTGGGGCCTTTGCCGGACGGCGCCAACTCGCCTTCCCGCTCTGCGTTGTGTGGCCGCTTACGCCGCCCGCGCGGTCAGAGGGTCTCCAGCATCTCCGTGACCAGTGCGGCGATCGGGGAGCGCTCGGAACGCGTCAGCGTGATGTGCGCGAAGAGCGGATGCCCCTTCAGCTTCTCGACCACGGCGACCACTCCGTCGTACCGGCCGACCCGGAGGTTGTCCCGCTGGGCGACGTCGTGGGTGAGGACCACCCGCGAGTTCGCCCCGATCCGGGACAGCACCGTCAGCAGGACGTTCCGCTCCAGCGACTGCGCCTCGTCCACGATCACGAAGGCGTCGTGCAGCGAGCGGCCGCGGATGTGCGTGAGCGGCAGGACCTCCAGCATCCCGCGGTTCAGCACCTCCTCGATGACCTCGCGCCCGGCCACCGCCGAGAGGGTGTCGAAGACCGCCTGCGCCCACGGGCTCATCTTCTCCGAGGCGTCCCCGGGCAGATAGCCGAGGTCCTGGCCGCCCACCGCGTACAGCGGCCGGAAGACCATGACCTTCTGATGCTGCCTCCGCTCCAGTACCGCCTCCAGGCCCGCGCAGAGCGCCAGCGCCGACTTGCCGGTGCCCGCCCGGCCGCCCATCGAGATGATCCCGATCTCGGGGTCGAGCAGCAGGTCCAGCGCGATCCGCTGCTCGGCGCTGCGGCCGTGCAGGCCGAACGCCTCGCGGTCGCCCCGTACGAGCCGGACGTTGCCGTCCGCCGTGACCCGGCCGAGCGCCTTGCCGCGCTCGGACTGCAGGACCAGCCCGGTGTGCACGGGCAGTTCGGCGGCCTCCGGGACGTACAGCCGCTCCTCCGAGTAGAGGAGGTCCACCTGCTCCCCGGAGAGGGCGATCTCGCTCATGCCGGTCCAGCCGGCATCGGTGATCGCCAGCTCGGCGCGGTACTCCTCCGCGATCAGGCCCACGGAGGACGCCTTGATGCGCAGCGGGAGATCCTTCGAGACCACCGTGACGTCGTAGCCCTCGGCCTGGAGGTTGCGGGCGACGGCGAGGATCCGCGAGTCGTTGTCCCCCAGTCGGAAGCCGGCGGGCAGGACGCCCGGGTCGGAGTGGTTGAGCTCGACGCGCAGGGTGCCGCCCAGATCGCCCAGCGGGATGGGGGCGTCGAGGCGGCCGTTGCGAACCCGGAAGTCGTCGAGCAGGCGCAGGGCCTGGCGGGCGAAGTAGCCGAGTTCGGGATGGTGCCGCTTGGCCTCCAGCTCGGTGATCACCACGATCGGGAGCACGACCTCGTGCTCGTCGAAGCGGGTGATCGCGTTGGGGTCTGCCAGCAGGACGCTGGTGTCGAGGACGTAGGTCCGCCTGTCGGACAGGCGGCGCTTTGTGCTGGTCACCACGGAAGGACGTACCCCCTCGGAAGAGGTCGGGCCATGAAGACCGGACCGGTCATCGGCACCCATGCCAGGGCCGATTTCCGGCCCTCCACTGCGTCCGTGCGAACCGCACGTGCGTCCTGGTGCAAAGGGCCTCCCGGGCGGACGGCCCCATGCCGTCCGCTGAGACTCGACACCCGTGGACCGGGCATCGACCTGAAAGGGATATTCCCCGATCAGGCCAGGACATGCCATGGCATATGACGGACGCTCGGTGAACCCGTGGTGAAGGCTTCGCGGGGGTTACGCGGAGGAGGTCAGGTGCCGTAGCGCCGGTGGCGGGCGGCGTAGTCGCGCAGCGCCCGCAGGAAGTCGACCTTGCGGAAGGCCGGCCAGAAGACCTCGCAGAAGTAGTACTCCGAATGCGCGCTCTGCCAGAGCATGAATCCGGACAGCCGCTGCTCACCGCTGGTGCGGATCACCAGGTCGGGGTCGGGCTGGCCGCGCGTGTAGAGGTGCTCCGCGATGTGGTCGATGTCCAGGATCTCGGCCAGCTCCTCGAAGGAGGTGCCCTTGCGCGCGTGCTCCAGGAGCAGCGAGCGGACCGCGTCGGCGATCTCCTGGCGGCCGCCGTAGCCGACGGCGACGTTGACGAGTATCCCGTCGACGTCATGGGTGGCCTGCTCGGCCTCCTTGAGGACCGTCTGCGTGCCGGTGGGGAGGATGTCCAGGTTGCCCACGTGGTGGACACGCCAGCGGCCGTCGGCGGCGAGGCCGCGCACGGTGTTCTCGATGATGTTGAGCAGGGGGCGCAGCTCGACCTCGGGGCGGTCCAGGTTGTCCGTGGAGAGCATCCACAGGGTGACGACCTCGACGTCCGTCTCGGTGCACCAGCCGAGCATCTCGGAGATCTTGTCGGCTCCGGCCTGGTGGCCCTGCTCGGTCGTCCCGCCGGACGCCTTGGCCCAGCGGCGGTTGCCGTCCAGGATCACACCGATGTGCTTGGGCGCCGCGTCGTGGTCGATGCGGCCCTCCACCCGGCGTGCATAGAGCCTGTACACCAGGTCGCGCAGCTTCACGATCTTCCAGCCCCTCCGTGCCTTGCCCCCGTGCGAAATGCGGTCCCCCGAGTGCGCCACATTACTGCGCGCCGGGATCGGGTACCCAACTCGGTCTGTCACAACTCCGTGATAGGGAGGACAACGTGACTGATACCAATCCCTATCGGGCGGAGCCCGCGCGCTACGACTCCATGGAGTACCGGCGCACCGGCCACAGCGGCCTCAAGCTCCCCGCCATCTCCCTCGGCCTCTGGCACAACTTCGGCGACGACCGTTCCCTGGAATCCCAGCGGGCGATCCTGCGCCGCGCCTTCGACCTCGGGATCACCCACTTCGACCTCGCGAACAACTACGGGCCGCCGCCCGGATCGGCCGAGCTGAACTTCGGCAAGATCTTCGCGCAGGACTTCGCGTCCTACCGCGAGGAGCTGGTCCTCTCCACCAAGGCCGGCTATCTGATGCACCCCGGGCCGTACGGCGAATGGGGCAGCCGCAAGTATCTGCTCGGCTCGCTCGACGCCTCGCTGAAGCGGATGGGTGTGGACTACGTCGACATCTTCTACTCGCACCGCTTCGACCCGCAGACCCCGCTGGAGGAGACCATGGGCGCGCTGGCGTCCGCGGTCCAGCAGGGCAAGGCGCTGTACGTGGGCCTCTCCTCCTACACCGCGGAGCAGACGGCCGAGGCGGTGCGCATCCTGCGCTCGCTGGGCGTGCGCCCGCTGATCCACCAGCCCTCGTACTCCATGATCAACCGCTGGACGGAGGAGGACGGCCTGCTGGACGGTCTGGAGGACGCCGGCATGGGCTGCATCTCCTTCGCGCCGCTCGCGCAGGGCCTGCTGACCGACAAGTACCTCCAGGGGATCCCGGCGGACTCGCGCGCCGCCCAGGGCAAGTCCCTCGACCCGGACCTGCTCTCGGACGACGTGCTGCGCCGGCTGACCGGGCTGAACGAGATCGCCTCCCGGCGCGGCCAGTCCCTGGCCCAGCTGGCACTCACGTGGGTGCTGCGCGACGAGCGGATGACCTCGGCCCTGATCGGCGCGTCGAGCGTCCGGCAGCTGGAGCAGAATGTGGCCGCCCTGGCCGGAGCGCCGCTGTCCGAGGCCGAGTTGAAGGAGATCGACTCCTTCGCCGTCTCCACGCCCGGCACCAACATCTGGGCCCAGCGCGGCTGACCTGCGGGTTTGCCCGGCAGCCGGCCCGAGGGGCGGGACAAAAGAAAACGGGCCGGTCCGTGGGGGGGATACGGACCGGCCCGAGGGGGGGGTTCCACCATAACCCTTCGTAAAGCATGCTGCGTGCATCGGCGCGCCACGATTACGCTCCGAAACCACCCAGCAGCACTCCGGTGAGTGCCCCGGCCGCCATGAAGGGGCCGAAGGCGAAGCCCTGGCCGCGGGTCGCGGACCGGCGCGGGAGCTGCGTGAGGCCGTAGAGGGAGCCGTAGAGGAAGCCCAGGAAGGCTCCCGTCGCCCATACCCCCCACCCGTACCACCCAAGAGCGACCCCCAGGGAGAGCGCCAGCTTGACGTCCCCGAGGCCCATGCCGTCGGGGTTGATCAGGTGCAGGACGAGGTACGCCGCTCCGAGCGCTCCCCCGCCGAGCAGCGCGAGCCGCCAGGACCCGGCCGCGCCCGGCACCAGCGCCGCCGCGCCGAGCAGGACGGCGGCGGCCGCGGCCAGCGGCAGGGTCAGCACGTCCGGCAGCCGGTGCACGGCCCGGTCCACGAGGGCGAGCAGCACCAGCAGCGGCGCCAGCCCCGCGTACGCCGCCACCTCCGGGCGGGCCCCGACCCCGGCCCCCAGCAGGGCGCAGACGGCGGCGGTGAGGACGGCCGGGAGCACGGCCCGCCGCCCGTACCCGTGCGCGGGCGGATCCGCGCGGGGCGGCCGGCAGCGGGCCGGGCCGAGCCAGCCGCGCAGTGGGTGCCCGCGCGGGCAGTGCGCCCGCCAGGGATCACCGGGCTCCACGGAGAGCCGGTACGCGGCGCGCGGCAGCAGCAGCCCGGCGGCCGCCCCGTACCCGGCGGCGAGAACGATCACGAGCAGACCCATCCGGCGACCGTAGGCCGTCCCCTAGGGTGGCCGCCATGGCCCCCTGGCATGACGGCCCCGCGGTACTGCGGACCGGCGCGGCCCCCGGAGACCTCCCGCGGGGGGTCCCGCAGGAGATCCCGCCGGAAATCCCGCTGGAGATCCCGCTGGAGATCGCCGCCTCGTACCGCGCGCGGACGCGCGGGCTGCTCGGGCGGGACGGTATCGACGGCGCGATGCTGCTGACCCCGGCCGCGAGCGTGCACACCTTCCGGATGCGGTTCGCGATCGACGTGGCGTATCTGGACCGGCGGCTGCGGGTGCTCGCGGTGGTCACGATGCCGCCCGGCCGCCTCGGCCTGCCGCGCCTGCGCGCCCGGCACGTCCTGGAGGCGGCGGCCGGGTCCATGGCCGGGTGGGGGCTGCGGCCCGGGGCGGTGGTGGAGGTGCACCCCGGCGGGCGTCTCACGCGCGGCTAGGAGTTGCCGGGTCCCGGCAGTAGGTTGGGGCGGCTGAGCTGGGGCAACTGGGGAGCGGCATGACGGAGAACGCGCGGGTCAAGGCGCTGGAGATGATCATGCCGGCGACCCATGGCGCCGACGAGGACATCGACTGGCCGGCCGCCGAGGCGGCCTGGGGGACCAGGTTCCCGGCGGACTTCATCGCCTTCATGGGCCGCTTCGGGGCGGGCTCCATCAACGGCGAGGCCAGCATCCTGCTGCCGCTGCCCAAGCCCGGGCTCCAGTGGGACCCGGCCGAGATGGCGGAGGAGACCGAGAACGCCCGCCAGGCGTGGGTGGCGGAGGGCGGCCGGGCCGCCTTCGACGTGGACCCCGAGGCGATCATCGCCTGGGGGGTCACCGGCGGCTCGGACATCCTGTGCTGGCTCACCTCCGACCCGGACCCGGACCGGTGGCCGGTGCTGGTGTGCGGCCGGCACACCGCCGACTCCTTCGCGGTGTACCCGTACGGCATGGCGGAGTTCCTGCACCGGCTCTGCTCCGACGAGTTCGACGTGAGCCCGGTCAGCATCACCTTCTGGGACGGCGGGCACCTCAGCTTCGTGCACTGGCGCAAGGCGCAGCGCCGCTGGCAGGAGGGCCGCAATCCGGAGACGGGCGAGCCCGACCCCTACGCCGGGGAATTCGCCGACTGATCCCCCGCACCTCCCGCGAAGCCCGTTCCGTGACCGGAGCGGGCTTTTTGCATGTCTACGCGCGTCCGTTTTCTCAGACGTATATCGGAAAGCACGATCCGGAATAGCGGCGCTTGGAGTATTGCCCACAAGTGGTGCCCCCGTGGAACGAATCCACCCACCCTCGGGAGAGAATTCCGGCCAACGGGTCTCCGAGGGACACCTCGGCCCGGTTCAACCCATAAGTAACAACGGGATCCAAAAGAATTTCAGGGGAATACACCCGTGCGACGAAATATCTTCGGCGCGACCTCCACCACGGTCGTGCTCGGTCTGCTGATACCGCTGGCCGGATGTGGCGGCTCCGGCAAGAGCGCAGGTGGTGACGGAGTCCTGCGGCTGGTCGCCGCGGAGTACGGCGACGGCGCCGCCAACAGTTCCAGGCCCTACTGGGAGAAGGTGACGGCCGATTTCACCGAACAGAACCCGGGAATCACGGTCGAGGTCACCCTGCTGCCGTGGGCCGACATCGACCGCGAGGTCTCCCGTATGGTCAAGTCCGGCAAGGCGCCGGACATGGCCCTCATGGGCTCCTACTCGGACTTCGCGGCCCGCGGCGAGCTCTATCCGGCGGACGAGCTGCTGTCCGTCAACGCGGAGGCGAATTTCCTCCAGCCGCTCGCCGACGCCGGTTCCGTCGGCAGCACCCTCTACGGTCTGCCTTTTGTGGCGAGCAGCCGCCTGCTCTTCTACAACAAGGCCCTCTTCGACAAGGCCGGAGTCAAGTCCCCGCCCACGACCTGGTCCGAGCTCAAGGCCACCTCGAAGGCGCTCAAGGACAAGGGGGTGAAGTACCCCTTCGCCCTGCCCCTGGGCCCCGAGGAGGCACACGCCGAGGCGATGATCTGGGAGCTGAGCAACGGCGGCGGCTACGCCGACAGCAGCGGCAACTACAACCTGGCCTCCGAGCAGAACGTGGAGACCTGGCAGTGGGTCAAGGACAACATGGTCGGCCCCGGCTACACCGGCCCCACCCCGCCCGCCCGGACCAACCGCGCGGACGCCTTCGCGGCCTTCCTCCAGGGCGAGGTGGGCATGCTCAACGGCTATCCCTCGCTGGCCCACGAGGCCCGCGCCAAGGGCATCGACGTCGGCACCGTCTCGATGCCCGTCGCGGACGGCCTCGGCACCGGGGAGATCCCGCCGGCCGTCGGCGTGGCCGACTGGATGATGGCCTTCCGGCAGAACGGCAGGCGGACCGAGATCGGCAGGTTCCTGGACTTCCTGTACCAGGACAAGAACCTGTCGGAGTTCGCCGGCCGCTACCACCTGCTGCCGTCGACCGTCACCGCCTCGCGCACCCCGGCCGGCGGCGGGCTGGACAAGAACGACCAGCAGTTCCTGAACGCGCTGCGCGGCGCCCAGCTCTACCCGGTCAACGACCCGTCCTGGGTGACGGTCAGCGACACCATCAAGCGCAACATCGGGCGCGCCGTCGAACCGTCCGGCGACCCCAAGGCCGTCCTGGAGGACATCGCCGCGCAGGCGGCGCAGGCCGCCAGGAAGCACTGAATCCCCCGCACGACACGGGACCTCCGACCCGGGCCGCAGACCATCCTGTGCGGCACCATGGCCTACGGCACTTGATCCAAGGCCGCGGCCCCGTCGCCCGCCGAGCACTCACGAGGTGCGCGGGGCGACCGGCCCCCACCGACCCTGCTGGTGGCCGTACGACTGGCCCTACTACTGGCCGCGCTGCTGACCGTGCTGCGCCGAGAAGGCCGTACGGTACTGGCCGCAGTCGGCGTTCCAGGGCAGGCTGCCGGTGAGCGTGCCGTAGCCGGAGCGGGTGACCGACCACTCCACCGTGTAGTCCCCGCTGTCGCAGGCGATCCGCCGGTCCCCGGCGATCTTCTCCCGCCCGGTCGCGGGCTTGCCGGTCAGCTCCCGGTGGACCTTCGCCACCTCGGCGCCGTCCCGGCCGCCCTTGCGCAGGACGGCGTGCACGACGATCGGGTGCTCGCCCTCCTTGACCGTCAGCGCCTTCTTCACCACCGTCGAGTCCGACACCGACCAGGCGAACTCGTAGGAGGGCTGCCAGCGCAGCGTCTCCGGGTCGCCGGTCTTGCGCTCGACGTCCGGTGCGGCCGGGTGGCCGGGGCGGCTGACCTTCTCGTACTGGACCCCGGGGTGGAAGCGGAACTGCGCTTCCAGCTTGTGCATCTCGTCCTGGGTCCACATCGACTTCATGGTCTTCTCGCCGCCGGCCGGGTCCTGGAGGTAGGACCCCTCGGCGGCCGTGGCCTGCTGGACGAGGACCGGGGCGAGGGCCGCGGCGGCCGTGACGAGGGCGAGAGCGGCGGTGCGGGTGCGCTTCATGCCCGGACCAACGGGGGCCCGCGGCGCGCCGGAACGACACCGCGCGCCCTTTCACCCGTACGGGAGCCCCGGACCGCTCACGCCTGACCGGTCTCGAAGCGGCTGATCCTGCCGCCGCCCGGGGCGATGGTGAAGCGCCAGGCGGTGCGCATCTCGCCCCAGGTGTCGTTGCGGTAGTCCACGACGAGGGCGCGGCCGCCGTCGGACTCGGACTGGACGTCCATGTGGCCGCGGGAGTCGAAGATCTCCCGGTCGATCCAGTCGTGGAGGTCGCGGTCGGAGCCGTCGTCGGACATGGTCGCGTCGGCGGTCAGCAGCGCCAGGAAGGCGTCCCGGTCGTGCGCGTTGACGGCGGCGACGAGGGCGCCGACGACGGGGTCGGACAGTTTGCCGGGGGCGATGGCCACGGGAGCCTCCTGGTCGGGCGTACGTTCGTGCCCGACCAGGGAACTACGCGGGCGGCCCGGTGTCGTCGACCCTCACCCGTTCGCGCGGCGGACGGCGTGTCCGGGGCGGCTCAGGGGGTGTCGGAGGCGGTGCGGACGGGGAAGCCCGTCGGCCGGCCCTGCTCCTCCAGCCAGTCGAGCACCTGGTCCAGGGCCTCGACCGTCTGGGAGCGGTTGCCGCCGCCGTCGTGGAAGAGGACGGTCGGGCCGTTGCCCAGCTCGCGCTTGACGGCCGCGACGATGGCCGCCGTACCCGGCTTCTCGAAGTCCTTGGTGTCCACGTTCCAGCCGAGGGGGCGCATGCCGTGCGCGGCGGCGATGCGCCGGCTGTCGGGGGTGAAGGCGCCGCCGGGGGCGCGGTAGTACTCGACCTTCGCCCCCTCGCCGGCGGCGTCCTCGATGAGCTTCTTCGCGTCGAGGATCTGCTGTTCCTGGTAGGCGACGGGCTTCTTGTCCATGGCCGTGTCATGGCTCATGGTGTGGTCGCAGAGCCGGTGGCCCGCCGCGACCACCTTCCGGACCAGGCCGGGGTGGGCCTTCGCGTGCGGGCCGACCATGCAGAAGGTGGCCTTGACGCCGTGCTCCTCCAGCACGTCGAGGACCTGGGGGGTCCAGCGCGGGTCGGGGCCGTCGTCGATGGTGATGTTCACCGCGTCCGCGCCGCTCTCCGACGCGTGGGCTATGCCCTCGGGTATGCCCTGGGGCCGCGCGCCCGGCCGGCCGTCGTCGGGGGCGTGCGGCCCCGAGACGTTCTGGTCGGTGGAGGCCCTGCCCGGCTCCACGAAAACGGCCACCCCCCACACGGTCATCGCCACGACGGCGGCCGAGGCCACGACGGCCGCTCCCGCCCGGATTCCCTTCCTCTTCCCGCGTGTCGGGACTCCCATGAACCGTCCACTCCCCATCCGCATTGCGAGTGTTCCTGTGGATCAGGACGATCGCGGGCGCCGCGGAGTTCCAGCCAAATGCCCCTTAAAATCTTCGTAATGGGATTCTTGGGGCCGAAGGGACCGAAGGGACTTTTGTCCCGGGAGGCCAGGACCTAAGTCCTGATGCGGGGTCCTCCGAACCCCCAACTCGGCTCAGCAAGCGCTGCTCTGACGTGTCGTCACGGAAAAGGCCCGGCCCCGGCGGACCGAATCGGTCTGCCGGGGCCGGGCCTTGGCGAAGGGCGTGTCAGTGCGCCACGGACTGCTGCGCGGCCGGGGCCGGAGCCTTCTCGGTGCCCGGCGCGCCGTCCGGGCCCTCCCCGGGGGCGGGGACCGCGCCCCGGAGCGGGACCTCCTTGACGAACCAGGCCGCCACGAATCCCAGTACGGCCACGCTCGCGCCGAGCAGGAACGCGGAGTGCGTGCCGGCGGCCACCGCGTGCTGGTACGCCTCGCGGACGACCTCCGGCAGCTTCGCCAGGCTCGCCGCGTCCAGCTGGGCGGAGCCCGCGGCTCCGGCGGCCTCCGGGCCCAGGCGCTCGGCCATGGTGTCGGTGACCCGGGTGGTGAAGAGCGAGCCCATCAGGGCCACGCCGAAGGAGCCGCCGAGGGTGCGGAAGAGGGTGGCCGAGGAGGAGGCGACGCCCATGTCCTTCATGTCGACGCTGTTCTGCGCGACGAGCATGGTGATCTGCATCAGGAAGCCGAGGCCGGCGCCGAGGACCGCCATGTAGAGGCCGGAGACCAGGCGGGTGGTGCCGGTGTCCATGGTGGCGAGCAGGAACATGCCGACGACCATCAGGCCGCCGCCGACGATCGGGAAGATCTTGTACTTGCCGCTGCTGGTGGTGACGCGTCCGGCGACGAGCGAGACGGCCATCATCGAGAGCAGCATGGGCAGGAGCAGCAGGCCCGAGTTGGTGGCGGAGGCGCCCTGCACGGACTGCTGGAACAGCGGGAGGTAGAGCACGCCGCCGAACATCGCGAAGCCGACCAGGAAGCCGATCACGGACATCAGGGTGAAGTTGCGGCTGCGGAAGATGTGCAGCGGCATGACCGGCTCGGCCGCGCGGGTCTCGGCGTAGAGGAAGGCGGCGGTCGAGAGCACGCCGACCGCGATCAGGCCGATGATCTCGGCGGAGCCCCAGGCGTACTCGGTACCGCCCCAGGTGGTGACGAGCACGGTGGAGGTGATGGCCACGGTGAGCAGGGCCGCGCCGAGGTAGTCGATCCTGGGGCGGCGGCGCTCGGGGTGCCGGGGCAGGTGCAGGACGGCGGTCACCATGGCGAGGGCGACGGCGCCGAGGGGCAGGTTGATGTAGAAGGACCAGCGCCAGCCCATGTGGTCGGTGATGGTGCCGCCGACGAGCGGGCCGCCGATCATGGCGAGGGCCATCACGCCGGCCATCATGCCCTGGTACTTGCCGCGCTCGCGGGGCGGGATGAGGTCACCGATGATCGCCATGACGCCGACCATCAGACCGCCGGCGCCGAGGCCCTGGATCGCGCGGAAGCCGATGAGCTGGCCCATGTCCTGGGCCATGCCGCTGAGCGCGGAGCCGATCAGGAAGATGACGATCGAGGTGAGGAAGGAGCCCTTCCGGCCGTACATGTCGCCGATCTTCCCCCAGATGGGGGTGGAGGCGGCGGTGGCCAGGGTGTAGGCGGTGACCACCCAGGACAGGTGCTCCAGGCCGCCGAGTTCACCGACGATGGTGGGCATCGCCGTGCCGATGATCATGTTGTCGAGCATCGCCAGCAGCATCGCGATCATGAGCGCCATGAGGACGACCCGCACGCTGCGTGGCTTCACCTCCGGCGAGGTACCCGCAGGCTTGACTGTGTCCACCATGTCCTGTCCACTCCCCTGGTACGGCTTCCGTACCGGCACTTACTTGCCGCCCGGCTAGTTCACTACACTGGGACGGTAGACCCGTAACTTGCCGGGCGTCAAGTAAGTATCCGAGGAGAGTCATGTCCAGCAGCAGTCCGCAGCGACGCCGGGGCGACACGCGCCAGCGCATCCAGGACGTCGCACTGGAGCTCTTCGTCGAGCAGGGGTACGAGAAGACGTCACTGCGCGAGATCGCGGAGCGGCTGGAGGTCACGAAGGCGGCGCTCTACTACCACTTCAAGACCAAGGAAGACATCATCATCAGCCTCTTCGAGGACGTGACGCGTCCCATCGACGAGCTGATCAAGTGGGCCGAGCAGCAGCCGCGCACGCTGGAGACCAAGCGGGAGGTGCTGCGCCGGTACAGCGAGGCGATGGCCGCGGGCGCCGCCCTGTACCGCTTCATGCAGGAGAACCAGGCGACGACGCGTGAGCTGAGCATCGGCGAGACCGTGAAGAAGCGGCTGTTCCGCCTGGTGGAGCTGCTGCGCACGGAGGAGGGCCCGCTGACCGACCAGGTCCGCTGCGTGAGCGCGCTGTTCACGCTGCACGCCGGGATGATGTTCCTCCAGCATGTGGAGGGCGACCCGGAGGAGACCCGGCTGGCCGCCCTGGAGGTCGCGACGGACCTGATCAGGCAGGCGCACGAGGAGGCGTGAGGCGGCGTGAGGCGGCGTGAGGCGGCCTCGGGGGCGGGTCAGGAGCCGCGCGGGAAGGTGATCTCGACGCGGCGGTTCTTCTTGCGGCCCTCCTCGGTGCTGTTGTCGGCGATCGGGTAGTCCTCGCTGTAGCCGCGTACGTCGAACACGACGCCCGGGTTCGTCACCGTCTTGGCGAGCTCCGTGTGCACGGCGTCGGCCCGCTTCTTGGACAGCTCCTTGCCGTGCTCGTAGCTGCCCTGGTCGTCGGTGAAGCCGAAGACGCGGATGCGGGTGGCCTTGGACTGGTTGATCTCGTTGCCGATGGCCTGGATGCGGGCGGCGGCCTGCGCGTTGAAGACGGCGCTGTCCTCGGGGAAGAGCACCTCGGACTGGAGCGCCATCATGACGGTCTGATTGGTCTCCTGCCGGCGCTGCTCCCCGCCGATGTCCTCGACGACCTCGACGAGGTCGAGCACCTTGGGGGGCGCGAGGGTGCCGCCCTGCGGGAGCTTGAGGCGGGGGGAGTCCTGCTTGACGGCGACGGGGGCGGCGGCGGACGCCTCCGTGCCGGGCGGGACGGAGGGCGGGACATCGTCGGCGTACGCGACGGAGGCCCCGCCGAACTGGACACCGGCCATGACGAGACCGGCTACGGCCACGGCGGCGGCTGTGGTGGTGGTGCGATGGCTTGTGGTCATGGCGTCACCCGGAGATTTTGATGGGGGTCGCGGCGAAGGTGGGGAGGCCGAAGACGACCTCGGTGGTGGTGGTCGGGGGGGCGGGGAACTGGGCGAAGAAGGGGACGGATTCGCCGGCCTTGATCACCGTCAGCCCCGTGGTGCAGGCACACCTGCCCTCCGTGTCCCTCAGGACGTAATAGCGCTTCTTGCCCGCGTTGTCGACGACGGTGGCACCGGCCACCGACGCCGGACTGGCCGACTTCTCGTCGCCGCGCCAGGTCGCGGTCTGCGCGAACGGCGTGGAACCCGTGTTCTTGATCTGGCCGTTCACCGTGAGGTACCCGTCCTCGTCGCGCGTGGCCGAGTTGATCTCCATCACGATGCCGGACGGCCCCTGCGAGGTCCCGATCACCTCGGTGGGCTTCGCGTTGCCGCCGGACGGCGCCGGAGCCTTCGGGGACGCGCCGCCCTGGCTCTGCGAGGCGGCCGGCTTCTGCGACTCCTTGGCCTTGTCGTCGCCTCCGCCACCGCACCCGGCCAGTGCGAGGGCCAGGACCGCCGCAAGCCCGACGGCCGCTCCCCCGCGGACCTTCGCCATCTGCCGCATGCTCATGTACGACGCTTCCTTGTCTCTCATTCGCTGTCAGTCGGCCAGTCGCACGCTGAAGAGCTTCCTCGCCAGCTTGGTCAACGAGCCCGGTCTCTTGGGGTCAAGAGTGAGTACGTCACCACCCTTGCACCGGATCCCGATGGACGCAGGCATTCCCGTTTCCGGGGAGGGCGAAGCTGAGGGAGAGGACGGATACGAGGGCGAGGGAGAGGGCGAAGCAGACGGACTCGGCGTCGGGCTGGGCATCGACTGCAGCGTGCACCGCGGTTCGATCACGGCCGTCGCGCGGGCGTTCGCATGCACCCCCTCCGTGCCGGGGATCACCGAGTTCCCGACGGTGCCGTTCGTGACCACGGACACCCGGAACTCGGGAAGTGCCTCCTCGCAGGTCGCCTGAGCGTCGTTCATGGACGCGAAAGCGAGCCCCTTCCCGCACGCCCCCGACGTGTTCAGGCGGTCCCCGCGGAGGATGTCCTCCCAGTCGCCCCGGGCGAGACCGAGCAGGTCCACCCCCTCGAACACGCTGTCCCGCGCCTCCTGGGCGGCCGCCAACGCGGCGGCGTCGGCCGCCCCTTGCGCGTCGCTGCGCTTCGCACCGCCCATGCCGATGACCAGGAAGGCGAAAGCGGCGAAGAGCAGACCCGTCAGCACCACCACGTAGACGGGGAAAGCCTGCCCTTGATCCCGTGACCGGCTCACGCCCGTCAGTTCGCCGTGATGTCCGCCAATGCCTGGGTGATGGCGTTCGCGATGGACCCCGCCAGTCCCGACCCCACGATCGCGCCGATGATCAGGACGATGATCACGATGATGCCCAGGTACTCGAAGACCGTCTGGCCCTCGTCCCCGCCGCCCCGTCGGCCCCGCGTCCCGCTCGCGCGGTTCCTGAGTTCCGTGATCGACTTGAGCAGATTGAGATTCCGCATCGGGGTCCCCTCCAGGGCCGGCGCCGTTGTCGATTCGCGGACGGTACGGCGAGAGGCCAGCAGGCGCAAAGGGTCCCGGGGCCCAAATACGGACCCACTGCGCACTCCGTCTAGCCATGACCCGTCACCCCTGGACGGGCGGTTCCCAGCCATCGCGCCATCGCCTCGCCGCGCGTCGCGCTCCGCAGCTTCGCGAAGATGCGGTTGATGTGGTTCTTGACCGTCTTCTCACTGATGAAGCAGGTGGCCGCGATCTGCTGGTTGCTCATCCCGGCCGCGATGAGGTCCATGACCTCCTCCTCACGCGAACTCAGCCCGAATTCCGTGCGGTTGAGACGGTGATGCTCAGACGACTGTGCCATATTCCCTTGCGGCTGCGAAGAGGCCCGCAGTTCCGCGAGCACCGCGCTCGCCGCCGTCGGGCTGAAGTGCGCCCGGCCGAGCCGGACGTCGCGCACCGCCGCGAGCAGGTGTTCCGGCGTGAATTCGCCATGGATGAGGTACCCGCCCGCACCCAGCAGCAGGGCCTCCCGGACGATCTCCGCCTCCTGGCTGTACGTCAGCATCAGTACGGGCGCCAGCCGCACCAGGTGGGGCAGCGCCGAGATGCCGTCCACGCCCCGCATGCGCACCTCCAGCAGGACCACGTCCGGGGCGTGCAGCCGGGTCAGGTGCAGGGCCTCGCCGCCGTCCGCGGCGGCCGCGACCACCTCGATGTCCGGGGCCGCGCCCAGTAACGCGGCCAGGCCCGCCCGGACCACCGGGTTGCCGTCGGCGACCAGGACGCGCAGGACGTGCGGGACGGGCGAGACGTGCGGAACGTGCGGAACGGGCGCCACGGGCGGGCGGTGTACGGGAGGCCGCATCATCCGCCCCCGAACAGCGCGCGGAAGTCCACGTCCGCCCCGTACACGAACCCGCCGATCAGCAGGATCATCGTGCCGGGCAGCATGAACATCGTGACGGCGAGCGTCGCGCGCGGGACGGCCCGCGCGGCGCGGCGGCGGGCGTTCTGGGCGTCCGTACGGCGCATGTCCTCCGCGATGGCTATCAGCGTCTCCACGATCGGGGAGCCCAGTTCCTCGCCCTGCTGGAGGGCGGTGACGAACTGGGCGACCTGCTCGCTGTCGTTGCGGCGGCGCAGCTCGTCGAACGCCTGGCGGCGGCTGACGCCCATGGCCATCTGCTGGAGGGTGATGCGGATTTCGTCCGACCACGGGCCCTGGTACTTGTCCGCCACCCGCTCCAGCGCCGGCCGGAAGCCGAGCCCCGCGCTCACCACCACGGCGAGCACGTCGAGGAAGTCCGGCAGGGTCCGCTCGATGTGGTCGCGGCGGATCCGGATCGCCGACCAGAGGCCGGCCTCGATCCAGAAGAGGCCGAAGGCCACCATGAGCAGCGCCAGGATCAGCTGGCCGTTGATCAGCATGGCGAAGGCGCCGAGCCCGCCGAGGAGGCCGTAGACGGCGCGGCGGGCCGCGTAGCGGTCGATGGTGAGGCCGGAGGGGTTGCCGGCGGTGTCGATCTGGCGGCGTTTGCGCGCCACCCGCTCGGGGCCCATCAGCCGCAGCACCAGCGGGGCGTAGCGGATGCCCGCGCGGTCGACGACGGAGCCGACGGCGGTGGTGCGGGTGGCGCCGACTTCCAGGGCGAGGGCCAGGTCGCTGGGGAGTTTCACGTCGGCGCGGTAGAGGCGGATGCCGTGGAAGGCGCCGAGGACCGCGAGGGCCACGGCCAGCGCCAGGAGCAGGGCGGTCATGGCATCCCCCTCAGACGTCGATCTTGGACAGGCGGCGGATGAGGACGAAGCCGACCGCGAAGAGCCCGAGGGCGACGAGGACGGCGCTCTGCCCGAAGACGGAGCCGGTCATCCGGTCCAGGGCCCCCGGCATCAGGGTGTCCACGAGCAGCAGCGAGCCGACGCCCATCACGGGCACCAGATAGGCCGTCACCGTGACCTGGGAGAGCTGGGTGCGGATCTCGCGCCGGGTCTCCTTGCGCTGCTCCAGCGTCACCGTCAGGTTGCGCAGGCTCTCCACGATGGCGCCGCCCGCGCGCGCGGACAGCACCAGGGTGGAGACGAGGACGACCAGCTCGCGGGAGGGGAGGCGGTCCGCGATCTCGCCCAGGGCCTCCTCGATGGAGTGGCCGACGGCGAGCCGGTCGGCGACCCGGGCCAGCTCCTCCCCGGCGGGCGCGTCCAGTTCCTCGGCCGCGATCCCGATGGCGGTCCGCAGGGCCAGTCCCGCCTGGGTGGCGTTGGCGAGGATGCGGGCGAGGTCGGGGAGCTGGTTGACGAAGCGTTCGGTGCGGCGGGCGCGCTGCCAGTTGAGGAAGGCGTTGGCCGCCCACAGGCCGATCAGCCCGGCCACCGGTCCGAAGAAGGGGGCGAGGAAGGAGGCGGCGACCATCCACAGTCCGGCGACGGTCGCGCACATGGCCACGAAGAACTCGCCCACGGTGAGGTCCAGCCCGGTCACGGCCAGCTTGATCTCGATACGCCGGCCCAGCGCGGTCGGGCGCAGTCTGCGGTCGACCGCGCGGAAGCGGCGTACGCGGCCGGGTGGTTCGGGGATCCCGCTCGCGGAGAGCCGTTCGATGAGGGCGGCCCGCTGGGCGCGCCCGGCGGCGTAGGCGTGCAGGCCGAGGACGCCGAGCGCGCAGGCGAGCAGCGTGATGCCGAGGGTGAGGAGGATGAGTGGGTTCACAGGGCGGTCCGGGTGATGCGGGCGGTGAGCGGGTCCTCCGGCGGGGCGACGCCGAACGCCTGCGGGACGGGCTGGTTGCTCATGTGGAGGCGTTCGGCGATGCGGCGCGGCAGCGGGTGGTACGCGAAGTGGCCGTACACGCGGCCGTCGGCGGCCATGGGCTGGGCCACGAACCGGCAGACGGTGGTGATCCGGAAGGGTTCGCGGCCGTGCGAGTCGAGGACGGAGATCTCGGTGATGCGGCGGGAGCCGTCACCGAAGCGGGTGAGCTGGACGAGGACGTTGACGGCGCTGTTGATCTGGTCCTGGAGGGCTTCGAAGGGGATCTCGACCTCGGACATGGAGGCGAGGGTCTGCAGGCGCATCAGCGCGTCGGCGGAGCTGTTGGCGTGGACGGTGGCCAGGGAGCCGTCGTGGCCGGTGGACATGGCCTGGAGCATGTCCAGGGTCTCGCCGCCGCGGACCTCGCCGACGATGATGCGGTCGGGGCGCATGCGCAGGGAGTTGCGTACGAGGTCGCGGATGGTGATGCGGCCCTTGCCCTCCACGTTCGGCGGGCGGGATTCCAGGCGGATGACGTGGGTCTGCTGGAGCTGGAGCTCGGCGGAGTCCTCGATGGTGATGATGCGCTCGCCCTCGGGGATCAGGCCGGAGAGCGCGTTGAGGAGGGTGGTCTTGCCGGTGCCGGTGGCCCCGGAGACGATCACGTTGAGCTTGGCGGCCACCAGCCCGGAGAGCAGCAGGAGCATCTGCTCGTCGAGGGAGCCGAGGGCGATCATCTCGTGCAGGGTGAAGGCCCGGGGGAAGCGCCGGATGGTGAGGGTGGCGCCGGTCAGGGAGAGCGGCGGGATGATCACGTTGACACGCTCACCGCTGGGCAGGCGCGCGTCGACCATCGGATTGGCCTCGTCCACACGGCGGTTGACGGTGGAGACGATGCGCTCGATGGTCTGCATCAGCTGCTCGTGGGAGGCGAAGCGCAGCGGGAGCTGTTCGACGCGTCCGCCCCGCTCGACGAAGATCTGGTCGGGGCCGTTGACCATGATCTCGGAGATGGAGGCGTCCTCCAGGAGCGGTTCGAGCACGCCGAGCCCCAGGGCCTCGTCGACGACGCGGCGGATGAGCTGGGCGCGCTCGGCGGTGGAGAGCACCGGGCCCTCGCGGCTGATGATGTGCCCGAGTACGCGTTCCAGGCGCGCGCGGCGTTCGGCCGGCGCGAGCGCGGACATCTCGGCGAGGTCGATCTCCTCCAGCAGCTTGGCGCGGTAGGAGGAGACCAGCCGGCCGTCCTCGCGGGGGCTGTGGCGGTCGTCGGGGGTGCTGACCCGGGAACGCAGGCTCATGGTCGGGGTCCCTCGGGGTCGTCGTCGGGCATGGTGGCGCTGCGGGTGGCCGGGGTGTCGCCGAGGCCGGGCACGAGGGAGCGGATGGACAGGGTCACGGTGGCCGTCACCGCGCCGCCGGAGGTGCTGAGGTCGATCTCGGCGCCGGCCCGCAGGTTCTCCTTGATGGCGGCGCGGCCGGCCGCCTCCCCGGCGCCGGGCTCGCGGGCCTCGACGCGGGCGGCCGTGCGGGCGGCGGTCTCCGCCTGCTGGACGACGTACCCGGCCCAGCCGAGCTGGATGCCGCCCAGGGCGACGAGGAGCAGGAAGGGGAGGAAGCCCAGGTATTCCAGGGCCGCCTGGCCCCGGTCGCGGTCGCGGGGGTCGCGCGGGGCGTGGCGCCGGTGGCGCGGGGCCCGGTCCGGTAAGGCCCGGAGGTGGACGCGGAGGTGAACGCGGCGGTCCATGTCAGTCCTCCTCTTCCTTCGGGGAGCCGGCCTCGCCCTCGATGGGTACGCCGATCCCCAGGCCGGGGTACAGGACCGGGAGGTTCAGCCGGACCCGGGCGGTGACGATCCCGCCGCTCTCGGAGCAGGTGACGGCCATGTCCCAGGCGCTGCCGACGTGCGCCCCGGCCGCCTCCTGGCAGGAGCGGCCCACGGCTCCGGCGCGGGCGCCCTCGTCCGCCGCGTTGCCCGCCAGGGAGAAGGCGTAGCCGATGAGGACGCACTCCCACACCGCCGCCACCAGGAGCAGGATCAGCGGCACCGTGCCGACGAACTCGATCGCCACCTGGCCCCGGTCCCGGGCCCGGGCGCGCGCCCCTCTCCGCGGCGGCACGGGTCAGCTCTCCCGGCCGCGGCGCAGGCGGGAGACGGGGCCCGCCGCGCGCAGGGTGAGGGCGCCGCCGGGAGCGGGCCCGGCGGGGTCGGGGACGGCCAGCAGGCCGAGTTCCCCGGCGAGGGTCCACAGGGCCTGCTTGACGGTGGAGCGGTTGTCGAGGTCCTGGACGCGGCCCGCGTCCACGACGGCCTGGAGTTCCTTGAAGGCGGCGGGGACCGGGGTGCGGGTGGCGCGGGTCCGGGTGATCTTCTCGATCAGGGCGGGCTGGATCTCGGTGTGCTTGCTCCAGCGGTTGACGACCATCACCGTGTCCTCCGGTTTGCGTACCTGGAGCCGTTCCCACATGCGGACCATGCGCTTGGCGGCGCGGACCGCGACCACGTCGGGGGTGGTGACGAGGACGGCCGTGTCGGCCGCCTCGACGGCGGTGGCGTTGGCGCCGGTGACCTGGGTCCCGCAGTCGACGACGACGAGTTCGTAGCGGGCGCGCAGAGCGGCGATCACCTGCCGGGTCGCCCGTTCGTCCACCTCCTCGCCGCGTTCGCCCTCGGCGGGGGCCAGCAGCAGGGCGAGGCCGCTCGCGTCCTCGTAGACGGCGTCCTGGAGGACCCGGGAGGAGATGTCCTGGATCCCGGCGAGGTCGGCGACGGAGCGGCGGAACTGCACGTCGAGGTAGGAGCCGACGTCGCCCGCCTGGAGGTCGAGGTCGACCAGGGCGGTGCGCCGGCCGGAGGCGGTGGCGGCCAGGGCGAACTGCACGGCGGTGAAGGTGGTGCCCACCCCGCCCTTGGCCCCGGTGACGGTGACCACCTGTCCGCCGGGGCCGGCGGGCGTGTCGGCCCCGGCCCCGCCGAGGTGGCGGCGGACCCCGGCGGACCACTGCGCGGCGGCCTGGACGCGGGCGGCGAGTTCGTCGTAGGCGAGCGGGAGGCCGATCAGGCCGCGGGCGCCGGAGTCCATCGCGGCGGCGAAGACGCCCGGCCCGGCGTCGGAGGAGAGCAGGACCACGCCCACCGCGGGGAAGCGCAGGGCGACTTCCCGGACGAGTTCGAGGGCGGGCGCCGGCCCGATCCGCTCGTGGACGAGGACCACCTCGGGCAGTTCGTCCACGGAGCCGGCGGCGAGCCGGGCCAGGGTGTCCAGCAGGGCGGTGGAGTCGTGCACCGCGGGGGCCGGCTCGGCCGACGGGAGCTGGCCGAGGAGGGCGGAGAGGGAGCGGGCTGCGTCCGGGTCGCCGCAGGCGGGGAGGATTCGGGTGGTCATCCGGGCCTCACTTGTCCCCGTCGAGGGTGTACGTACGGTCGCCCGGGGCGGGCGCGGAGTCGGTGCCGGGGGCGACGAGGGCCAGCCGGACGTGCTCCGCGAAGGACTCGGCGTACGCGACGCGCTGGGTGTCCTTGGTGGCGAGGGCGAAGGTGATCGGGACGGCCTCGGCCGGGCCCTTCTTCTCGCTGTTCTTGTCGAGCGGGGTGAGCTTGCCGACGTTCAGGACGCGGGCGTTGGCCACGATGATCACCGACCGGGCGGGGTCGCCCTCCTTGGCGCCCTTGAAGGTGGCGAGGATGTTGACCCGGGCGCCGGAGGTGATCTTGCCGGCCACGCCGGTGGCCGCGTCGATCATGATCGCGATCTCCTGCTCGCCGGGCTGGAGCTGCGGCCGGTCGGCCACCATGTCCGCCTGGAGCAGCGAGCCCTTCCTGAGGGTGGTGAGCGCGATCTTGTCCTTGAGCACGCCGAGGTCGGTGACGGCGGTGTCCGACAGCCACCGCTTCGGGATCCTGACCTCCTCGAACTGGCCCGCGCCCAGGGGGCTGTACGGCGCTATGTCGCCCTTGGCCCGGTAGGCGACGACCTCGGAGCCCACCTTGGAGTTGACGTCACCGATCACCACGAGGACCCCGGTGAAGGCCCCCAGTGCGCACAGGACCGACAGGAGCAGCAGGATGACGCCGCGGCGCTGGCGTGAGTTCATGGGCCTTACCTACCTCGCCGTTCTTCATTCAATCGTGCGTTCGAGTGATCAGGGCCCGGTGCGGGCGGTGTGCGCCGGGGGCGGGGCGGTGAGCGGTGCGGCGCAGAAGCCGCAGCGGTCGCCGATGAGTTCGAGGCCGCACCAGCGGCACTCCTCCCGGCGCACCGAGGCGACGAGCTGGTAGAGCACGGACAGGTCCGGGATGCCCGCGGCGAACTCGACGAGCTTGGGGGTGCCCCACCAGCCCGGTGAGGCGGCCGGCAGCGGGTTCTCCAGTACGCCCTGCACCTGCCAGGCGGGCGCGAGTTCGGCCGTGACCCAGTCGGACCCGAGCTGGCCGCGGGCGAACGTGAGCTGGGTGGCGAAGCCGGGGGCGGCCGGGACGGCGCGCGGACCGCCGTGGGCCCCGCCGGAGGAGCCCAGCTTGGCCAGATGCGGCTTCGGGTGGGCGAGTACGGCGAACTGCGCGCCCGGCGACCAGGACCGGGCGTGCGCGCCGAGCCCGACGGGGACCCGGACCCGGTCGAGCCGGGCCACGGAGCCGAGCAGGGCGCCGGCGTGGACGTAGTGGGAGAGCAGCCGGGCGGCGGAGGCGATCACGCCGGGGCTGAAATCGCAGACGCTGAGCTGGCGCAGCTGACGGGCCAGCAGCGCGAGTCCGAGCGGCGGCAGATCGATGGGGAGCAGCGCCATCCGGTCGGTTTCGAGGATGGCCCGGACGGTGTGCAGCCGCTGGACGACCGGGCGCGGGAGCCACGGCGGTACGAGGGCCACGAGATGGCCGTGGCGCTCCAGCAGGGCGGCGGTCCCGGCGAGGGCCTCGTCCAGGCCGAGCTGGTCGGGCGGGTGCAGCAGGGCGGCCCCGGGTGTGTGCCGGTCGGGGGCCGGGAGCACCAGATCGGCGCTGGTGACGGCAATGGCGGTCGGCATGTGAATTCCCCCGTTCCTGCACGTTCACCCCGTACGCCCCGAGGTCCGCGCGCCCGGCTGGCACTCGGCCGACGCTCGGCCGGCATCCCGGCCGGGACCCCGGCGGGGATCCGTCGGCCGATGTGCGCGCAGGCGCGATCGCGGACGACCGGCGCCCTTCCCCCTTGCCTCAGCACCATATCCGCGTGACCCCTGGCTGGTCAGGGGCTTGGTGATTCCCGTGCGTGATCCCGTTGTCACAGGTAGCCGGAAACCCGGACATCCGGGATCGCCCCCCGGGCTGTTTCAAGCCACTTCGCGAAGAGTCTTGACAGCGGGATTGGTCTGGACCAACTTGAACGGCGCATGCCATGCGCCGTCACCTCCCCACGCGGTACGGCCCGTCGCCCACCTCACCCCTCCCCCCACGGAGCCCACGTGAACCGCATACGCGCCCTCTCCCTGCCGCTCGCCGCGACCCTCGCCGCGGGCGCCCTGACGGCCCTCACCGCCGGTGCCGCACAGGCCGCGGACGTCAACGTCGCCCGGAACGGCGGCTTCGAGTCCGGCCTCACCCACTGGTCCTGCACCGGCGGAAGCGGCGCCTCCGTCTCCTCGCCCGTGCACTCCGGCGCGGCCGCGCTCAAGGCCACCCCGGCGGGCGCGGACAACGCCCGCTGCAGCCAGACCGTCACGGTCAAGCCGAACTCCACGTACACCCTGAGCACCCAGGTCCAGGGCAGCTACGTCTACCTCGGCGCGAGCGGCACGGGCACCCAGGACGTCTCCACCTGGACCCCCGGGACCGGCGCCGGCTGGCAGAAGCTGTCCACCACCTTCTCCACCGGCCCCTCCACCACCCAGGTCACCGTGTACACGCACGGCTGGTACGGCCAGCCGTCCTACTTCGTGGACGAGTTCAGCGTCTTCGGCCCGGACGGCGGCGGGGGCACCGACCCCGGCCCCTCCCTGCCGGGCGCGCCCGCCGGGGCCGCCGTTTCCGGTCAGAGCGCGAACGGCCTCACCCTCGCGTGGAACGCCGTCGGCGGGGCCGCCGGCTACCACGTCTACCAGGACGGCGTCCGCGTCCAGACCGTGTCCGGGACCTCCACGCCCGTCACCGGGCTCGCGCCCGCCACCTCGTACTCCTTCCAGGTGAGCGCGTACAACGCGGCGGGCGAGGGGCCGAAGTCGGCGCCGGTCACCGGCACCACCACCGGCGGCGGCAACCCGGGCAACCCGGCCGTGCCCAAGCACGCGCTGACCGGCTACTGGCAGAACTTCAACAACGGCGCCACCGTCCAGAAGATCTCCGACGTCTCCGCGCAGTACGACATCATCGCCGTCTCCTTCGCCGACGCCACCACCACGCCCGGGGCCATCACCTTCAACCTGGATTCGGCGGGCCTCGGCGGCTACACCGTCGCCCAGTTCAAGGCGGACATCGCCGCGAAGAAGGCGGCCGGGAAGTCGGTCATCCTCTCCGTCGGCGGCGAGAAGGGCACCATCACCGTCAACGACTCCGCGTCGGCCGCCAACCTGGCGAACTCGGCCTGGGCGCTGATGCAGGAGTACGGCTTCACCGGCATCGACATCGACCTGGAGAACGGCCTCAACCCGACCTACATGACGCAGGCGCTGCGCGCCCTGTCGGCGAAGGCGGGCCCCTCGCTCGTCATCACGATGGCCCCGCAGACCATCGACATGCAGTCCCCGCAGGGCGGCTACTTCAAGACGGCGCTCAACATCAAGGACATCCTCACCGTCGTCAACATGCAGTACTACAACAGCGGCTCGATGAACGGCTGCGACGGCAAGGTCTACTCCCAGGGCTCGGTGGACTTCCTCACCGCGCTGGCCTGCATCCAGCTGGAGGGCGGACTCGACGCCTCGCAGGTGGGCATCGGGGTCCCGGCCTCCCCCAGCGGGGCGGGCAGCGGCTATGTCTCCCCGACCGTGGTCAACAACGCCCTGGACTGCCTGGCCCGGGGAACGAACTGCGGTTCCTTCAAGCCGTCGAAGACCTACCCGGGGCTGCGCGGCGCGATGACCTGGTCGACGAACTGGGACGCCAAGGCGGGTAACACCTGGTCGAACTCGGTGGGTCCCAAGGTCCACGGGCTCCCGTAGGCGGTACGTGTGGGGGTGGCCGGAACCGGTTCGGCCGGCACCTCAGGTCCTTGACCGGGACATGCCATCAGAGGACGCTGAGCGCGTCCGCACGGCTACCCCCACACTCCCGACCCAGGAGAACGCATGCGGCTCCACACCCGCCGGAGGGCCGCCCTGACCGCGGCCCTGCTGGCGCTCGCGCTGGGCGCACCCGCCTACGGCATGAGCGCGACGGCTGCCCCTCCGCCCACCCCCTCGACCGCGACCCAGGACGAGGCCGTCGTCCAGTACCGGATCCACGGCCCCTCCACCGTCGCCGACCGCACCGCCCTGCTCCAGACGGGCGTCTCCATCGACGAGGTGGACGAGCACACGGTCGTCGTCAGCGCCGACACCCTCCAGGCGAAGAAGCTCAGGGCGCTCGGCTACAAGCTGACCCCGCTGCCCGGACCCCCGGACCGCTCCCTGCCCGGTATGGCCGCGAGCCCGATGGACTTCCCCTCGGCCGACGCGAAGTACCACAACTACGCCGAGGCCACGGCGGAGATCAACCAGCTCGTGGCGCAGTACCCCGCCATCGCGAGCAAGCGCGTGATCGGGAAGTCGTACCAGGGCCGGGACCTCCTCGCCATCAAGATCAGCGACAACGTGGCGACGGACGAGTCCGAGCCCGAGGTGCTCTTCACCGCCCACCAGCACGCCCGCGAGCACCTGACCGTCGAGATGGCGCTGTACCTGCTCAAGGAGTTCACCTCCAAGTACGGCAGCGACTCCCGCGTCACCAACGCCGTCAACGGCCGCGAGATCTGGATCGTGCCGGACCTCAACCCGGACGGCGGCGAGTACGACATCGCCACCGGCTCCTACCGCTCCTGGCGCAAGAACCGGCAGCCGAACTCAGGCTCCTCCTACGTCGGCACCGACGAGAACCGGAACTGGGGCTACAAGTGGGGCTGCTGCGGCGGCTCCAGCAGCAGCAAGAGCTCCGAGACCTACCGGGGCGCGGCCGCCGAGTCGGCACCCGAGGTGAAGGTGGTCTCCGACTTCGTGCGCAGCCGGGTCATCGGCGGAAAGCAGCAGATCAAGGCCGCGATCGACTTCCACACCTACAGCGAACTGGTGCTGTGGCCCTTCGGCTACACCTACAACGACACCGCCCCGGGCCTGACCGCCGACGACCTCGCCGTCTACAAGAAGATCGGCACCGGCATGGCGTCGAGCAACGGCTACACCCCGGAGCAGTCGAGCGACCTCTACATCACCGACGGCACCATCGACGACTGGCTGTGGGGCAACCAGAAGATCTTCGCCTACACCTTCGAGATGTACCCGGAGAGCGGCAACGGCGGCTTCTACCCGCCGGACGAGGTGATCGACCGCGAGACCGCGCGCAACAAGGACGCGGTGCTCCAGCTGCTGGAGAACGCGGACTGCATGTACCGCTCCATCGGCAAGGAGGCGCAGTACTGCTCCTAGCCCGCACGTGGACGGGGCGCCCCTGCCGCAGGGGCGCCCCGTCCGTGCGCGCGGCTCAGCCCAGGACGGCGAGGGCGTCGATCTCGATCAGCAGCCCGGCGGGCAGGCCCACGTAGACGGTGGTGCGCGCGGCGGGCGCCTGCGTCAGGCCCTGCTCGTCGAAGTACGCGTTGTACAGCTCGTTCATCTCGGCGAAGTGGGCGGTGTCGGTGAGGTAGACGCGGATCATCATCACGTCGTCCCAGCCCGCCCCGCCCGCCTCCAGGACGGCCCGGACGTTCTCCAGCGTCTGGAGGGTCTGCTCGCGCAGGGTCGGCCCCGCCGGGACCGGCGGCCGGCCCTCGACCTGCGGCAGGAAGCCGACCTGGCCGGCGACCTGGAGGATGTTCCCCTTCCGCACGCCGTGCGAGAACCTCGCCGGCGGCACGGTGTGGGTGGCGGGGGTGATGGCGGTCTTCTCGGTCACGCTCTCTCCTGTACTCCCGAATAGTCCTGACTGATGGCTTCGGCGGTGCGCAGCACCTGCGGCAGCAGGCCGAGCAGCCCGTCGGCCGGTACGACCACCCCGGGCGCGGAGACCGACAGCGCGGCCACGACCCGCCCGTCCGGGCCGCGCACGGGCGCGCCCAGGCAGTTGACGGACTCCTCGTGCCCGCCGAAGTCGGCGGCCCAGCCCTGTTCCCGTACGAGGTCCAGCTCGCGCAGGAACGCGGCGGCGTCCGGGGTGGAGCGGGCGGTGTAGCGCGGGTACTCGATCCGGTGGGCCAGCGCCCGGCGCTCGGCCTCGGGGAGGTCGGCGAGGATCAGCTTGGCCACGGCGGCGACCGTGAGGGCCACGGGCCTGCCGATGCGGGAGTACATGCGGACCGGGTAGCGGCTGTCGACCTTGTCCACGTAGACCACCTCGTCGTCCTGGTGGAGCGCGAGGTGGACGGTGTGCCCGGTGGCCCGGTTCAGCTCCAGCAGATGGGGGTGCGCGACCTCGCGGACGTCCAGGTTCTCGATGGCCTCGGCGGCGAGGGCGAAGAGCCGGGCGCCGAGCCGGTAGCGGCCGTCGGGGCGGCGGTAGACGAAGCCGTGCTCGTGCAGGGTGCGCAGCAGGCGCAGGGCGGTGCTCTTGTGCACGCCGAGCGCGTCCGCGACCTCGCCGAGCCCGGCGGGGCCCCCGGCGAGCAGCGGCAGGATGCCGAGCGCCCTCTCGACCGACTGGCTCATCCGCTTCCTCCCGTGCCCGCGGGGCCCGGCCCCCGCGGCGGGGCCGCGCGTTGACCCGCCGTCACCGGGGATGTTAGACAGCATGCAGCGGTACACGCAACGACCGTTGCACCCCACGCAACCCCGGGAGGCACCCGCATGGCCAGCGCCAGCGACCCCGTCAAGGACCTCGCCGACGAGCCCGTCGACCACCGGTTCAAGGGACTGCCCCCGGACGCGCGGGGCCTCACCGTCGGGCAGCTCGCCGCGCAGCGCCGGGACCTGTTCAGGGGCGGGTTCACCACCCCCGTCCTCACCCTCGACGCGGAAGCGCTGGAGCACAACCTCACCGCACTCGGCGCGTACGCCGCCCGCCACGGCCTCGCCTTCGCCCCGCACGGCAAGACCTGCATGGCCCCGCAGCTCTTCCGCCGCCAGCTGGAGCACGGCGCCTGGGGCATCACCGCCGCCGTCCCGCACCAGGCCCGCGTCTACCGCGCCTTCGGCATCTCCCGGATCTTCCTCGCCAACGAGCTGGTCGACCCGGCCGCCCTGCACTGGGTCGCCGCCGAGCTCACCGCCGACCCCGGCTTCCGCTTCGTCTGCTACGTCGACTCCGTACGCGGCGTCCAGCTCATGGACCGCGCCCTGCGGGGCCGCACCACGCGCCCGGTGGACGTCGTCGTCGAACTCGGCGCCGGCGAGGGGGCCCGTACCGGCGCCCGTACCGAGGAGGAGTGCCGGGCCGTCGCCGACGCGGTCGCCGCCACCGGCACCCTGCGGCTGGTCGGCACGGCCGGCTACGAGGCCGAGGTGCCCGGGGCCGGTCCGGAGAGCGTCGCCGCCTATCTGCGCCGGCTGACCGCCCTCGCCGTCGAGTTCGACCGGGACGGACGGTACGCGGCCGGCCTCGACGAGATCGTCGTCAGCGCCGGCGGCTCCGCCTGGTTCGACTCCGTCGCCGATGTCTTCGCCGAGCTGCCCGAGCTGTCCCGGCCGGTCCTGAAACTGCTGCGCTCCGGCGCGTACGTCTCCCACGACCACGGCTGGTACACCCGGCTGACCCCCTTCAACCGGCACCCCGGCGAGGGCGGGCTGCGCCCCGCCTTCCGGCTGTGGACCCAGGTGGTCTCCCGCCCCTCCGCCACCCAGGGCTTCGTCAACGCGGGCAAGCGCGACATCGCCTACGACCTCGGGCTGCCCGAGGCCGAACTGGTCCGCGACGGCCTCACCGGCGAGGAGCGGCCCGCCACCGGCGTGCGCGTGGTGAAGCTGTCCGACCAGCACGCCTGGCTGGAGACCGACACCGCCGAGGACGTGCGGGTGGGCGACTGGGTGGCGCTCGGCATGTCCCACCCGTGCACGATCTTCGAGAAGTGGCCGCTGATCCCCGTGGTGGAGGCCGACGGCACCGTCACCGACTACGTCCGCACCTTCTTCTAGGCCCGCCGCCGTGGACCTGGTCATCCGGGGCGCCCGTGTCGTCGACGGCACGGGCGGCCCCTCGTACACCGCGGACGTCGGCGTCCACGAGGGCCGGATCGCCGCCCTCGGCCGGCTGTCCGGGGGCCGCCGGACCCTGGACGCGCACGGCCTGGCCCTCGCCCCCGGCTTCGTCGACATGCACGCCCACAGCGACCTCGCCCTGCTGCGCGACCCGGACCACAGCGCGAAGGCCGCCCAGGGCGTGACCCTCGAAGTCCTCGGCCAGGACGGCCTCTCCTACGCCCCCGTCGACGACCGCACCCTCGCCGGGGTCCGGACCGCCATCGCCGGCTGGAACGGCCCCGGTGACGACATCGACTTCGACTGGCGCACCGTCGGCGGCTACCTCGACCGGCTCGACCGCGGCTTCGGCGGCGAGGGCATCGCCGTCAACGCCGCCTACCTCGTCCCGCAGGGCACCGTACGCGCCCATGTCATCGGCTGGGACGACCGCCCGGCCACCCCGGACGAGCTGGACCGCATGCGGCGGCTCGTCGCCGACGGCCTCGCCGAGGGCGCCTTCGGCATGTCCTCCGGCCTCACCTACACCCCCGGCATGTACGCCTCCGGCTCCGAACTCACCGAGCTGTGCCGGGTCGTCGCCCGCTACGGCGGCTACTACTGCCCCCACCACCGCAGTTACGGCCGCGGCGCGCTCGCCGCCTACGCCGAGATGACCGCCCTGGCCCGGGAGGCCGGCTGCGCCCTGCACCTCGCGCACGCCACCATGAACTTCGGCGAGAACGCGGGCCGGGCCGGGGAACTCCTCGCCCTGCTCGACGCGGCCCTGGCCGAGGGCGCCGACATCACCCTCGACAGCTACCCGTACACCCCCGGCTGCACCACCCTCGCCGCCCTGCTGCCCAGCTGGGCCCACGAGGGCGGCCCGGACGCCCTCCTGGCCCGCCTCCGCGACGACGGCCACGCCGGGCGGATCCGCCACGCGCTGGAGAGCGAGGGCTCCGACGGCTGCCACGGCGTGCCCGTCGACTGGTCCACCGTCGAGATCTCCGGCGTCACCGACCCCGCGTACGCCCCGTACGTGGGCCGGCGCCTCGACGGCTGGGACACCGCCCGCCGGCTGCTGCTCGGCGACCGGCTCGCGCCGACGGTGCTCCAGCACGTCGGCCACGAGGAGAACGTCCGGGCGATCATGCGCCACCGCGTCCACACCGGCGGCTCCGACGGCATCCTCCAGGGCGCGAAACCGCACCCGCGCGCCTACGGCACCTTCCCGCACTACCTCGGCCACTACGTCCGCGAGCTGGGACTGCTCAGCCTGGAGGAGTGCGTCGCGCACCTGTCCGGCCGGCCCGCGGCGCGGCTGCGGCTGCCCGACCGGGGGCTGGTCCGCGTGGGCCACCGCGCCGACCTGGTGCTCTTCGACCCCGCCACGGTCGCGGCCGGAGCCACCTACGAGCGGCCGCGCACCCTGCCCGCGGGGATCCCGTACGTCCTGATCGACGGCCGCTTCGTCATCCGCGACGGCCGCCGCACGCCGGTGCTGGCCGGGCGGGCGGTGCGCCGGACCGGGGCGCCGGGACGGTAGATCAGCCGCCTACGATGGCGCCACGGTCGCCTTCGCCCTCGCCGCCCTGCTCTTCCTCGCGTTCTGCGTCAACGTCCGGCGGGACCGGCGCCGTTTCAGCAACGCCGTCCTCCTCGGGCTGACCTTCCTGACCGCCTTCTCCGCCCTCTTCCTCCAGGTGTCCAAGCTGCCCGGCTGGGCCACCGTCACCGTCGTCGTGCTCACCTTCGCCTCGCCCGCCTTCGGCGTGCTGGCGCTCGGCGTCCTGCTCGTCCGCAACGGCCTGACGATGATCCGCAAGGAGGGGCTGCGCCCGGCCACCATGCTGTCGCTGCTGGCGGGCATCGCCGTCTTCGCTCTGATCGGCCTGCTGGTCCTGGTCGTCGTATCGGAGTCCTTGGTCCTCGGCGGCATCGCCGGGACCCTCACCGTGGTCGCCGGCTACATCTCCTTCGTCTTCTTCTGCTTCCTCGGCTACGCCTTCCTCTACGGCCGGATCAAGGTCCGCGGGGACGTCGGCCATGTGGTCATGCTGGGCTCGGGCCTGGTCGGCGGCGACCGGGTGCCGCCGCTGCTGGCCTCCCGGCTGCGCAAGGGACAGCAGATCTACGAGCGCCAGCTGGCCCGCGGCAGCCGCCCGCCGCTGCTGCTCGTCTCGGGCGGCAAGGGCACCGACGAGAAGGTGTCCGAGGCCCGCGCGATGGCGGACTGGCTGATCGCGGAGGGTGTACCGGCCGAGCACGTGGTGCTGGAGGAGCAGTCCACGACCACCGAGGAGAACCTGCGGTTCAGCCGGGCGATCATGGAGGAGCACTACGCGGCCTACCGGTGCGTGATCGTCACCAACAACTTCCACGCCTTCCGGGCGGCGATGCTGGCACGCAAGACCGGGGTGAACGGGCAGGTCGTGGGCTCGCCGACGGCGAAGTACTACTGGCCGAGCGCCACGATCCGGGAGTTCGTCGCGGTGTTCTGGGAGCACCGCGCGGTGAACCTGTCGATCTGCGGCCTGCTGACGGTCTTCGGCACGCTGGGCACGCTGGCGGCGGTCCTGGTCTGAGAAGGTGCCGTGACTCCCCCCTTGGCAGCCACGGCACCGGTCGCGGTCTCGTCCGTCCTTCTGCTTCCCGCTTCCTCAGACGCGCTGCCAGAGGGCGGGGACGTTCGGCGGCTCCCAGCCGGCCTGGGCCTGGTGGCCCTGGAGGCAGCGGTAGGTCCCGCCGCCGTAGGTGACGGTGGCGCCGGCCGCGTAGACCGTGCCCGCCTTCCAGGTGCCGCCCGGCTCGGGGTCACCGGGGCCGGGGCCGGGGCCCGGGTCGGATCCGGTGACCTTGAGGGTGAGCCCGTAGGCCGACAGGATCGGGTTCAGCGGCTGGAAGAAGGTGGTGCCGCCGCTGGAGCAGTTGCCGGAACCGCCCGAGGTCACGCCCTGGGCCTGGCTCCCGGAGATGTAGGAGCCGCCGGAGTCGCCGGGCTCGGCGCAGACCGTCGTACGGGTCACGCCGGAGATGGTGCCCTCGGGGTAGGTGACGCTGGTGTTGTGCTGCTGGATCGTGCCGCAGTGCCAGCCGGTGGTGGAGCCGGAGCGGCAGACCGAGGCCCCGACCGGCTGCAGGACCGAGCCCGTGACCTGCACGTTCGCGCCGCCGCTGCCCTTCACGTACGGGGTGGCGGTCCAGTTGGTGTTCGCGGCGACCCAGGCCATGTCGTTGCCGGGGAAGACGGACGCCTGGAAGGAGCCCTGGGCGACCTGGTTGAAGCCGGTGGTGGTGGTCCCGGCGCGGCCGCAGTGCCCGGCGGTGGCGAAGCCGTTCACGGTCCCCTTGGTCACGGGGAAGCCGACGGAGCAGCGGCCGCTGCCGTTCATGTAGTACGCGTCCCCGCCGCGCAGGTCGTACAGCGGGCGCGGGGCCTCGGCCGTGCGGACCACCGTGACGAGCGCGGGGTCGGTGCCGGTGGCGGCGAGCAGCCGGGCCGCGGCCCCCGCCTCGGTCTCCTCGACGACGAGGGTGTTGGCCCGCGCGTCCACGTACCGTACGGGCGTCCGCGGGCCCGCGGCCCGGTCCAGGACGGCCTTGGCGGAGTCCAGGTCGGCGAGGGCCCGTACGACGATCCGCGCGTCGGCCCCGGCGGCCCGTATCGCGGCGGTGTCGGCGGCCCGGGTGGTGGCCACGGTGAGGGTGCCGGCGTCGGCCCCGTCCACCCAGGCCCCGGCGAAGGCCGCACCGAGCCGGTCCCGCAGGCGGGCGGCGGTGGCCCCGGCCTCGGCCTCGTGCACCAGCCGCGCCTTGGCCTGCGTGGGGGTCAGGCCGAGGTCGCGCTGCAGGGCGGCGAGCAGCTCGGGCGGCGCGTCGGCGGTCCGCAGGGCGGTGGCGGCGGAGGGGGCGGTGGGTCCGGGGACGGGCTCGGCGGTGGCGCCGCCCGACCCGGCGAACAGCAGCCCGGCGGCGGCCAGGGCGGTACACGCCGCGCGGGCGTGTCGCTTGAGCATGGGGGATCTCCTCGGTTTCCGGTGGGGGGTCTGCGGAAACCGTAGAAATCCGAACGACGTTGTGGGAGCTGCCGGTTGGCCCCTCCCCCGGTGTTATGGCCCCGGCCGAGGTGCGTTCATGGGGCGGGGGCCGGACGATGGGGCCAGGGGAAAACCGTAGGAGGTACGCGATGGTCAGTGAACCCGACGAACAGCCCACCCGGTCGGACCGCCTCTTCACCGGCGGCGAACGACCGTACGACCCCGAAGACCTGGTCATGGCCACGGGCCAGGACCCGACACCGGAGCGTGTCGAAAAGGCCCGCAAGATGATCGAAAAAGAAGGCCCCCAGGTAATCGAACGCTACCTGCCCTGACTACCCCCCTCCGCACGCCACGGGGCCGGGGCCACAAAAACCCCGGCCCCACCGCCCAATCCATCCCACCGCCTAATCCAGGCCGCCGGGCCAATTCCAGCCCCGCCGGCGTTTGAGGCGCGGGGGCAAGGGGCGGAGCCCCAACCAAGCCCCGCCGGGCCAACTCCAGCCCCGCCGGCGATTGAGGCGCGGGGGCAAGGGGCGGAGCCCCAACCAAGCCCCGCCGGCGATTGAGGCGCGGGGGCTCGGGGGCAGCGCCCCCGCAACGGCGCCGCACCCGGCAACACACCCCCGGCACCCCCACCGGCCCCGGCCCCGGCCCCCTACACCCGCCCCAAAAAACCCCGCAAAGCGGAAAAATACCCCCCAGGATCCCCCACCCGCACGGAGTGCCCAGCCCCCAGCTCAACCAACCGCACGCCCGCCCTCCGCACCGCCATCTCCCGCGCCAGCCCCGCCGACAACACCCCGCTCCGCTCCCCCCGCACCAGCAACGTCGGCCGCGCCACCCGCAGCCAGTCCCCCCAGTGATCCCCGTTCAGCCGCCGCTGGGACTCCACCATGTCCTCGACCTCGAAGGCCGTCCCCCACCCCTCCACCCGCTCCCGCACCGCCCCCTCCAGATACGGCGCCGCACTCCCCACCCCCGCCAGGAACTCCTCCCGCGTCGCCGCCCGCACCGGCCACTCCCGCGCGAACGACAGATCCCCGTCCACCACCGCCCCGATGTCCTCGACCACCACCGCCCGCACCAGCTCCGGCCTCCACGCGGCCAGCTGATACGCGTTCACCCCGCCCAGCGAATGCCCGAGCACCACCGCCGGCCCCAGCCCGATGTGCTCCAGCAGGGCCGCCGCGTCCTCCACGTACCCCATCCGGGTGTACTCCGTAGCCCGGTCGGAGTCCCCGTGCCCCCGCTGGTCCAGGGCGATCACCCGCCACGCCGGCCCCACCTCCCGCGCGAGCCGTTCGAAGTCCGCCCCCTGCCCGAAGTGCCCGTGCAGCGCGAGCAGCGGAGCCCCCGGCCCCCCGAAATCCGTATAGGCCAGCCTCCGCCCGTCCGCCGTCACCATCACCCCCGGCAGCGGCCCGAGCGTGTCGATGACCCGCCGGCGCAGCAGCTGGTACTCCTCCCACCGCCGCCGCAACCGCCCGCCCGGCCGCTTCACGACCCGCCCCGGCGTCACCGTCTCCCCCCGCCGGAACTGCTCCCGCGTGAGGTCCACCCGTATCCCCCCGGGCAGCAGGTTCCACCAGTGGTAGCCCTCCTGACGGCCCCCGTGGAACACCTCGCCCAGCACCAGGTCCCCGCCCACCAGGTCCTGCACGAGCAGCGCCGTGATGTCGCACTGCCCCCACGCCGGATTCTCGGCGGACCAGGGCACCCGGCTGATGTCGGCGGGCTCGCACGTGTCGGCGGACCATCCCGCCCTGATGGCCGCCTCAAGATCCGCGAGAGTCCAGGGATTCGTCATCCCTCCACCCTGCCGGACCCCACTGACAACGCCCGGGCAGTCCCACGCCCACCCATCACCACCGAACCACTGCTCCGAACGGCGGCCCCACGCCTCACTCCTCGCACACGGGGACGACAATCACCGCCCCGCGTCACCCCCCGTGGTACACAGGGTGACCGCATGTTTCTCTCGCGTACGCACCGACCCGGCCCAGGTCAGAGCGCACAGACGGGTCGCCGGCCGCGAAGTCGGGTAAAGAGAGCCGACAAGTCGACGACGGCGGCGGTTTCATCAGCGAAGATAGTGCGAGACCCCTGCCGTCGGGCAGCGGGCATCCGGAACTACCCGTACAGGGGCGGTGAGTTACATGATCCTGGCAGCCGAAAAGGGCGACATCACCACCATCATCGGCGGAATCGCCCCCAACTGGGGGCCGTTCGGCAGTCTCGGCAACGAAGCGAAGGTCATGATCGAAGTGGTCATGGCCGTGGCGATCCTCCTGTGCCTCGGCATCGCCATCTGGGGCGCCGCCAAGCAGCGCATCGGCGCGACCGCCCTGCGCGACACGTTCAGCGCGGAACAGGGCAAGGGCCTGATCGTGGCCGGCCTCACGGGCGTCTTCATCATCGGCTCCCTGGGCACGCTCTTCACGATCGTCTACGGCATGGCCGTCTGACCGGCCCAACCGGACCGACCAGCGGTGGCCCGCACCTGATGAGGACTCACCACACCGCGTCCACGCGGTAACCAGCGCTACCGTCGTAGGACGCGGAGGGGGCGGAAACGGAATGAGCAACGACGACCAGTACGGCGGCGCCGGCCACGGCGAGGTCGGCGGCACGGGCCAGACCCGCACCCGCCTCCCCGAAGCCCCCACCGACCCGTACGGCCCCACCCGCCGCGCCCCCCGCACCTCCCGCAGCCTGGTCACGGTCGTCGGCGTGGTGGTCCTCCTCATGGCCGCCATCGCCTTCGCCAACCAGTCCCAGGACACCCCGGACGCCAAACCCACCAACACCACCCCCGCCACCTCCTCCACAACGGCCACGGGCACGGCCCCGGTGACGGACAGAGCAGCCGGCATCCCAAGAGGCTTCGCCCACAACGAACAGGGAGCCCAGTCCGCGGCCACCAACTACGCGGTGGCCCTCGGCTCCGACGCCATGTTCAGGAAGGACTCTCGGCACGCCCTCGTCGACGGCATCTACGCTCCCGACGTGGCCGCGCGCATGAAGGGCCCTCAGGACGCGGCGTACTCGCCCGAGTTCCTGGGGAAGCTGGGCCTCGACGCGAACGGCGCCCCTCCGCAGGGCAGCACCTTCGTCACCCGTACCGTCCCGATCGGCACCCGCGTCGACAGCTACACCCCGGCCGCCGCCAAGGTCTCCGTCTGGTACACCGGCCTCATCGGCATGTCCGGCACCAAGTCCACCGACCCGGTGCGGACCCTCTGGAAGACCTGGACCTTCGAGCTGAGCTGGGTCGGCGAGGACTGGAAGGTCGTCGACGACACCCAGCAGGACGGCCCCGCACCGGTTCCCGGCGATGTCCCCGTGTCGACGTCCGACGACATGAGCAAGGCCATCAAGGAGTTCGGAGGATTCACCTATGCCCGCTAGCCTGCGGCTCCCCGCCCGGCTGGGCGTGGTCGCCTCCGTCCACACCGCCCTCGCCGCCCTGGCCACCCACGCCTACGCGGCCCCCACACCGAGCCCCACAGCGACGCCGTCCCCCTCGGCCCCCGCCGCGAACGAGGACTGCGATCTGCTGATCGGCTCGGCCAAGGACTACTGCCTCAAGGGCGACGGCGCAGCAACCGGCGGCAGCACCGGCAGAGGACTCGACTCCACCGGCACGGACGCCCTCAACCCCCTCGCCTCCCTCGCCCGCGGCTGCGCCGACGCCGCCGCCTGGATCGTCACCAAGCTCAGCGAAGCCGTCAACGGCAGCGCAAACGTCGACTTCACCAACGCCACCTTCCTCAAGCAGTACGCCGTCGTCTTCGCCGCCTCCACCATCCTCACGCTCGTCCTCTGGCTCTTCGCCGTAGCCAAACGAGCCGTCCGCGGCGTCCCCCTCACCACCGCCCTCTCCGAAGCCATCGGCTTCCTCTGGCTCACCGTCCTCGCCTCCGCCTTCACCCCCCTGATCCTCTACACCGTCGTCTCCGCCACCGACGGCGTCACCGAGGTCATCGCCTCCGCCACCGGCGGCCAGACCGACGTCTTCTTCGGCTCCTTCACCGAAGCCCTCAAGAAGGGCGACGACATCGGCGGCGGCCCGATCATGCTGATCGTCGTCGCCCTCGTCACCGTCCTCGCCGCCGGCATCCTCTTCCTCGAACTCTTCATCCGGGCCGCCCTCCTCTACGTGGGCGCCCTCCTCGGCGTCGTCGTCTACGCCGGCCTCGTCGACCGCAACCTCTGGGGCCACGTCCGCCGCTGGGCCGGCATCATGATCGCCGTCATCCTCGTGAAGCCGGTCATCGTCATCGTCCTCGGCCTCGCCGGCGCCCTGACCGGCGAAAAGGGCCCCAACGCCTTCTCCGCCGTCGTCACCGGCCTCTCCATCATCCTGCTGGCGATCTTCGCCTCCGCGATGATCTACCGCTTCGTCCCCGGCTTCGGCGACGAGATCGCCGCCGCCCGCTCCAACCGCAGCAAGGCCACCGACGGCGCCCAGGCCGCCGCCGTCATCAGCTCCCCCGCCTCCCTCGTCTCCCAGGGCATCAAGACCCACAGCAGCCGCGGCGCCCACCGCGGAGGCGACAGCGGCGCAGGCGCGGCACCCCGCCCCGCCAACCCCCTCTCCGGAGGCGTGGCCGCCCACAGCAGCCGGCCCACCTCCGGCGGCGGCACCGGCGCCGGCACCCTCCCCGCCGCACCCGCGCCCCGTACGGGCTCCAGCACGAGGAACACAGGAGGTGACGGGCGTTGACGACCCAGTCCCACCAGCTGCACCCGGTCGCGCCCCGCCGCACGTATCTCATCGGCCGCGCCCGGCCGAACGCGATCGTCGGCAAGAACCGCGAGACCGGCGAGATCGCCCTGATCATCGTCGGGGCCTTCCTCGGCATGATGAGCGGACTGCTCGTCCCCGGCCTCACCCTGCGCATCGTCGCCCTCGTCGGCTTCCCCGTGCTCGCGCTCTCCGCCGTGTACGTCCCGTACAAGGGCCGCACCTTCTACCGCTGGTTCGAGATCAACCGCAGCTACAAGCGCACCCTGCGCCGCGGCACCACCTACCGCTCCGGCGCCGTCGAAGCCGGCATCCGCGCCGCCGACGGCCGCGAGGTCGAGATCGGCCCGCCCCCCGGCATCGGCCGCATCAACTGGCTCGCCGCCCCCTTCGGCCCCGACGAGATCGCCGTACTCCTCCACGCCGACCGCCGCACCGTCACCGCCGCCATCGAGATCGAGGGCCCCGGCGTCGGCCTGCGCGACAGCGAGGACCAGGAAGCCCTCGTCGACCGCTTCGGCACCCTCCTCAAGCACGTCGCCAACGGCGACGGCTTCGTCACCCGCCTCCAGATGCTCGCCCGCACCCTCCCCGCCGACCCCGACGCCCACGCCAAGGACGTCGCCCAGCGCGGTGACACCCGGGCCCCCGTCTGGCTGCGCGACTCCTACGACCAGCTCCAGTCGATGGTGTCCACCTCCTCCGAGCAGCACCGCGCCTACCTCGTCGCCTGCATGCACTACACCCGCGACCTGGCCGCCGAAGCCGTCACCATCGCCCGCGCCTCCACCACCCGCAAGGGCCGCAAGCTCGACCGCGACTCCGGCCTCGCCATCGTCATGGCCCGCGAGCTCACCGACATCTGCGCCCGCCTCGCCGAGGCCGACATCCGCGTACGCCAGCCCCTCGGCCAGGGCCGCCTCGCCTCCCTCGTGCACTCCATGTACGACCCGGACCACCCCATCGACCACATCCAGGCCATGACCAAGCGCAACGCCTGGCCCGCCGAGCTCGACGCCGTCGAACCGACCTTCCTCCAGGCCAAGACCCGCGAGTCCTCCACCCGCGCCCCCTGGTGCCACGCCACCGCCTGGGTCAAGGAATGGCCCATGACCCCCGTCGGCGTGAACTTCCTCGCCCCCCTCCTCGTCCACACCCCCGACGTCATCCGCACCGTCGCCGTCACCATGGACCTGGAACCGACCGAGGTCGCCATCGAGCGCATGCTCACCGAGAAGACCAACGACGAGGCCGACGCCTCCCGCGCCGCCAAGATGAACCGCACCGTCGACCCCCGCGACATCGCCGCCCACGGCCGGCTCGACCAGAGGGGTGAAGATCTCGCCAGCGGCGCTGCCGGAGTCAACCTGGTCGGGTACATCACGGTGTCCTCGCGTTCACCGGAGGCCCTCGCCCGCGACAAGCGCACCATCCGCGCCTCCGCCGGCAAGTCCTACCTGAAGCTGGAGTGGTGCGACCGCGAGCACCACCGCGCCTTCGTCAACACCCTGCCGTTCGCCACCGGCATCCGACGCTAGCTGGAGGGAAAAGCCGCCCATGCGAGATCCCATGACAGCGCTGACGGACGCCTTCACCAGCTTCCTCTTCGGCAAAGTCGAAACCACGCGCCTGCCCGTACGCACCTCCACCGGGCAGGCGCAGGCCGTCTACCTGCCCACCGCCGCCCCCGGCCTCGGCGACTCCGGCGTCATCATCGGCCGCGAGGTCTACAGCGGCAAGGGCTACATCTACGACCCCTTCCAGCTGTACGGCCAGCAGCTCCCGGCCCCCCACTGGCTCGTCCTCGGCGAATCCGGCAACGGCAAGTCGGCCCTGGAGAAGACCTACGTCCTGCGCCAGCTCCGCTTCAAGGACCGCCAGGTCGTCGTCCTCGACGCCCAGGGCGAGGACGGCGTCGGCGAATGGAACCTCATCGCCCAGGAGCTGGGGATAACCCCCATCCGCCTGGACCCCATCGCCGCCAACGACTCCGGGATCCGCCTCAACCCGCTCGACCCGGCCATCACCACGACCGGGCAGCTCGCCCTGCTCCGCACCATCATCGAGGTGGCCATGGGCCACGGCCTCGACGAACGGGCCGGCTTCGCCCTCAAGGTCGCCCACGCCTACGTGGTGCACACCATCACCACCCGCCAGCCGGTCCTCACCGACATCGTGGAGCAACTGCGCCATCCCGAGGCCGAATCCTCCCTCGCCATGAATGTCGACATAGACGATGTCCGGGCCTGGGGCCTCGACGTGGCACTCGTCCTCGACCGCCTCGTCGACGGCGACCTCCGCGGCATGTTCGACGGCCCCACGACCGTCGGCATCGACCTCGACGCCCCCCTGATCGTCTTCGACCTCTCCCACATCGACCGCAACTCCATCGCCATGCCCATCCTCATGGCGATCGTCGGAGTCTGGCTGGAACACACCTGGATCCGCCCCGACCGCAAGAAGCGCATCTTCCTGGTCGAGGAAGCCTGGCACATCATCAACAGCCCCTTCGTGGCCCAGCTCTTCCAGCGCCTCCTGAAGTTCGGCCGCCGCCTCGGCCTGTCCTTCGTCGCCGTCGTCCACCACCTCTCCGACGTCGTCGACGGCGCCGCCGCCCGCGAAGCCGCGGCCATCCTCAAGATGGCCTCCACCCGCACCATCTACGCCCAGAAAGCCGACGAGGCCCGCGCCACCGGCCGCGTCCTGGGCCTCCCCCGCTGGGCGGTGGAGATCATCCCCACCCTCACCCCCGGCATCGCGGTCTGGGACGTCAACGGCAACGTCCAGGTCGTCAAACACCTCATCACCGAAGCCGAGCGCCCCCTCGTCTTCACCGACCGCGCCATGACCGAGTCCTCCACCCCCAGCCGCCTCCCCGACGACCTCCTGGCCGCCGAACTGGAAGCGGAGGAACGCGCCCTGTCCATCGAACGCCGCCGCGGCACCGGCAGCACCACGGTGGCCTGACATGCACGAAGCACGACGTACGGAACCCCCCGCGCGCGGCGGCGGAATCCCGGACGGCCTGCTGGTCGCCCTCCTCGCCTTCCTCCTCGGCCTGGCCGTCCTCGTCTGGACGGCCACCGGCCTCTCAGCCCTCTTCTCCCACGGCACCTGGCCCGACACGGTCACCTTCACCCGCACCCCGACGGCCGTCCGCGCCCTGATAACAGAACCTCACGACATCCCCGCGGCCTGGCCGGACACCCCCGCCCCAGCCCTCCCCGGCTGGGGCCTCTTCTGGGGCCTCTTCATCGGCCAACTCCTCACCCTCTTCGTCCTGACCATCTTCACCATCAACGCAGTAGCCAGAACCAAATCCCGCCGCGCCCTCCAAAAGGCGGGCCTCCTACCCCCCACCCCGGCCCCGCCGACACCCATTCCAGCCCCACCCATTTCAGCCCCGCCGGCGCTTGAGGCGCGGGGGCCCGGGGGCCGCGCCCCCGCAACGACGCCGCACCCAGCCACCCTCCCAGCAGCACCCAATCCAGCCCCGCCCACTCCAGCCCCGCCGGCGCTTGAGGCGCAGGGGCCCGGGGGCCGCGCCCCCGCAACGACGCCGCACCCGGCAACCATCCCAGCCCCACCCCCAGCCCCGCCGGCGTTTGAGGCGCGGGAGCTCGGGGGCAGCGCCCCCGCAACGGCGCAGCACCCAGCCACCCTCCCTGCACCCCCACTCCCAGCCTCGCCGGCGCTTGAGGCGCGGGGGCTCGGGGGCAGCACCCCCGCAACGACGCCGCACCCGGCAACGCACCCAGCCCCCTCGGCCATCACGCCCCGGGCCGCGGGGCCCAAAACCCCCACCGCCCTCACCTACGCCACCCCCACCACCCGCCTCCACACCGCCACCCACCACCTCACCCCCACCCAAACCCCCGGCCCAGCCCTGATCATCACCTCCTCCCCCACCCTCTACGCCGAGACAAGGGCCGCCCGCGCCAAACTGGGCCCCGTCCTCCTCTACGACCCCTCGCACCTGTGCGAAGACACCCCCCGCCTGCACTGGAACCCCACAGAGGGCTGCACAGACCGCACCACCGCCGCCACCCGCGCCACCGCCCTCCTGGCCCCGGTCCGCCCCCAGGCCCGCATGGACGCCCCCGTCGCGGACACCGCCGAAACGCTCCTGCGCAGCTGGCTGCAAGCCGCCGCCCTCGACGACCGCCCCTTCAAGCACCTCCACCGCTGGGCCCAGGGCAACTCCGCCCAGGACCCCGTCCGCATCCTCCGCACCCACCCCCAGGCCACCGCCGGAGCGGCCGGCGAGCTGGAGAGCGCCCTCACCGCCCACCCCGAACGCCGCGAGCTCGCCCAGCACCTGACGGCCCGTGCCCTCGCCTGCCTGACCTCGGTCCACATCCGCGAGGCATGCACCCCGAACCGAACAGATTCGCTGACCCTGGCTTCATTCCTCGCCGAAGGGGGCAGCCTCTACGTAGTGGGTGAACCCCTGGAAGACCCCCGCACCCACCCGGGTGCCATGCCGCTCCTGACGGCACTGGCCTCACACGTGGTCGAGCACGGCCGCCGCATGGCCGCACGGTCATCCCACGGTCGGCTCGACCCACCACTGTCCCTGGTGCTGGAGGACGTGGCCGCGGTGGCCCCGTTCCCCCAGCTCCCGGACGTCCTGGCCGAGAACGTCCTCCCGGTCCTGGCCCTGTGCCGCAGCCGCGAACAGGCCCGCTCCCGCTGGCCCGAAGCCGGCTTCTAACCCCCGGCCGGCCGCGCCATCACATACTCCACCTCCAAAGCCCCGCCACCCCCAGGCTTCGGCACGACCACCCCACTCACCTCGAACCCATACCGCCGGTAGAACGCCCCGGCCCGCGCATTCCCCTCATGCACAAACAGCCGTACGCGCTCCAGCCCGGGCTCCTCCACCCCCCAGGCCCACTCCAGCGCGGCGTCGAACAGCGCCTCGGCCAGCCCCCTGCCCCGCCACGCGGCCCGCACGAACACCCCCACCACATGCCCCTGCGCCCGCTCGACCTCCAGCCCGAACAAGTCGGTGGTCCCGGCCTCCTCCACCAGCACGGTCACCGCCCCGTCCCACTCGCCACCGGGCCCCACGGCGACGAACTGCCGAGCGGCCCGCCCGTGCGAGGCGCCCTGAGCCCGCGCCTGCCAGAACTCGTCAGGGTGCCCCTGCGCCTGCTCCACCGTCTCCAGAAAAGCCACGGGCGCCGCGGGATCCTCCAGCCCGGCGAGCCTCAGCTCCCGGACCTTCTCCCACTCCTCGGCACGTACGGCTCGTATCACATGCTGCAGTTGCTCCATGAGCCCAGAGCCTAAACGCAGAAAAGCCCCGCACCGGACCCTGAAAGGGCTGGTGCGGGGCTTTCCCACAATGATTGTTCGGCGGCGTCCTACTCTCCCACAGGGTCCCCCCTGCAGTACCATCGGCGCTGAAAGGCTTAGCTTCCGGGTTCGGAATGTAACCGGGCGTTTCCCTAACGCTATGACCACCGAAACACTATGAAATTTGAACGCTGGTGTTTTCACAGCTGTTCGTTATTTCAGAACTAACACAGTGGACGCGAGCAACTGAGGACAAGCCCTCGGCCTATTAGTACCAGTCAGCTCCACCCGTTACCGGGCTTCCACATCTGG